>JAUTWX010000298.1 GCA_030838385.1 Acidobacteriaceae bacterium | reverse complement strand
GTCGATCGCCTCACCCAGCGACTGGACGTAGATGTCTTCATCCGCCGCCGAGCCGTGCACACACACCAGCCCGTCGCCAACGGTAACCGGCCCCTGCGGCAACTCACATAGCCACTTGCGGCGTGTGCGCGATAGCTGTGCCTGCGTCCACTCGGCAGCCTGACGGGCCACCGGATTGAAATCGTCCAGCGATGCGAGCCCGCAGCATGCGCGATCGTGGTTGCCGCGCACGTATAGGCTGTTCAGCTCTTTCAGACAGACGATCGTTTCGTTCGGCGATGCGCCATAGCCGACAACATCGCCCAGGTTCCAGACAATGTCGTGCTCCGGCGCAGCGGCCAGCACCGCGGCCAACGCCTGCATGTTTGCGTGGATATCCGAAAGGATGAGAGCGCGCATGAACGAAGCTCGGGGGAAAAGTCTTCTATGAATGCGAAGTACAGCGACTTATTTCTTACAGCGTTCCATCATGAAAATCTCTTCTAGGATGTCACGAATAACCATGAGTGCGGTTAGGAAAGCGCGCGTACCTGGTGACCAATGTCGTACTCAACCAGTGCGCCGGGAAGAACGTCCGTGGCAGATGGCAGCGTCGAAAGTGGCAGCGCGCGGTCGGTCTCGAGCGTAGGAACCGCTCCCAGCAGGCTGCGCGTGTAAGGATGTCGCGGAGTGTGAAAAATCTGCTCGCGGCTGCCCTGTTCCAGCAGCCATCCATGCCGCATCACGGCCACGCGATCCGCCACTTCAGCAACCACGGCGAGATCGTGCGAGATGAACAGCATGGCCAGCCCGAACTGCTGCTGCAAATCACGCAGCAGCTTCAGCACCTGCGCCTGTACCGTTACATCCAGCGCCGTGGTGGGCTCATCTGCAATCAGAAGCTGTGGCCGGTTCGCCAGCGCCATGGCAATTAAGATGCGCTGCCGCTGGCCGCCGGAGAATTGATGCGGATAATCCGTGTATCGCTTTTCCGGCTCGGGCAGCGCCACGGCGTGCAGATTTGCAATCACTGCGTTGCGCACCTCGCGTCGTGTCAGTGTGGGCTGGTGCGTCTCAATCGCCTCTGCGATCTGCCGGCCCACCGGCATTACCGGGTTCAGCGCTGTCATCGGCTCCTGGAAGATCATCGCGATGCGGCGGCCGCGATAGCGGCGCATCGCCTCCGGCCGCAGGTTCAGCAGCTCTTCGCCATCGAAGCGAATGCTGCCCCGCGCCTCGGCCGCGCTGTCCAGCAGCCCCAGTATCGCGAGCGATGTAACTGACTTGCCCGAACCCGACTCGCCCACCAGGCCCAGCACCTCGCCCGGTTGAATCGCAAGGCTCAGCTCGCGCACCACGGGGTTGCCGCGGAACGCTATCGTCAACCGCTCGATGGCAAGCAATGGCTTGCGGGATGAAGACTCGGCCGGCACAGCCATGAGCGTACTACGTTCTTCGCACGCGACATAGCTGCACGCCTGCGGCAACAGAGTTAGACTTTTGCTTCATGAGTGATATCGCGAAACCTGCTGCTCTCTGTGCGGGCCTGCTGCTTTCCGCCCTTCCTTTTGCTTCAGCGCAAACCACCACACCGCCGGCCGCCAGCGATTTTGCAATTCACGATGGCGATCGCGTCGTGCTCTATGGCGACAGCATCACCGACCAGCGTCTCTACTCCACCTTCATTGAAGAGTACGTGCTGACACGCTTCCCCACCTGGAAGATCCAGTGGACGCAGTCCGGCGTGGGTGGCGACAGAGTCTCCGGCGGCGCGGCGGGCCCCATCGATCTGCGCATCCAGCGCGACATTCTGCCTTACCGGCCGAATATCGTGACCATCATGCTCGGCATGAACGACGGCTACTATCATCTGCCGAATGCCGCAATTCAAAAAACCTACGAGGACGGTTACAAATCCATGGTGAACACCATCCTCGCCGGCGCTCCCGGGGTGAAGCTCACGCTGATCGGCCCCTCGCCCTATGACGACGTCACGCATCCCACCATGCACTTCAACGAGGTGATGCAGTCCTACAGCGATTTCGACCGCACGGAGTCAGACCGCACCCACCAGGGATTTGTCGACCTGAACGCGCCCGTCGTTGATGTGCTGCAGAAGGTTGAGACCGCGCATCCGGATCTCGCCTCCCGACTGATCCCGGATCGCGTGCACCCCGGCGAGGGTGTGCACTGGGTGATGGCCGAGAATGTACTGAAGGCCTGGCACGCACCCGCGGTCGTCAGCAGCGTGACAGTGGATGCGCACGCCGCAAAGGCAACGGATGTGCGGAATGCAAGCGTCACCGACGTGAAGCGTGAGAAAAAGAGCGACACGCTCCAGTGGACGGAGATCGAGAACGCGCTGCCATTGCCGCTGCCGCTCAACGGCACCAATCCCATCACCGATCTCGCGCTGGAGGCAGGTGGTGTGGAGGCCGCGCTCGATCGGGAGACCCTGACCGTCACCGGGCTTGCCGCTGGCTCCTATGAGCTAACTATCGACAGCCAGCTTGTCGACGCCTTCACTGCAGACGCGCTGCAGCACGGCGTCAATCTCGCGCGCATGGCAACGCCGATGCTGCGGCAATCGCAGACCCTCGCATGGGAGACGGAGCACCGTAACCAGCTCGAGCACGACCTCTTCACCATGGTGGCCGGCACGCAGCAGCATCCGGAGGCAGCGCCGGAGCCGGAGCAGCAGGCGATGCAGCAAGCTGTCGCTACGTCCATCGCACAGCAGCAGAAGGACGCGCAACCCACAACGCACCACTTCGCGCTGAAGCCAATCAAGTCCGCGGCACCGGCTATGTAACGACGATTTTGGTGGGCTCTACTTCCACTTGATGCTGCAGCCCAGGCTCGCGTGCTGCTCATCGAGCGGCGGCTTGCCCGCCAGCAGAGCTTCCACCGCGCGGCGCAGATCGCTGCCCGTTACCGGCACATGCAGGCTGGGACGGCTCGCATCGAACTGCCCGCGATACACCAGCCGCAGATCGCGATCGTAGAGAAAGAAGTCCGGGGTGCACGAAGCCTCGTAGGCACGCGCCACCTGCTGCGATTCGTCGTAGAGATACGGGAAGGTGAAGCCGAGCCGTTTTGCCTGTGCGCGCATGCCCTCCGGCGAATCGTCAGGGAACGCCACGGCATCGTTGCTGCTGATGCCCACGATGCCCAGCCCCTGTCCCGCATAGTCGCCGGCAAAGCGTGCGATGCCCTGCTCGACAAACTTCACGAACGGGCAGTGCACGCACAGGAACATCACCAACAGTCCGCCCGCGCCCTTCGCGCCATCGCGGCTCACCACTTTGCCGGAGAGAACATCGGGAAGTGAGAAGTCAGGGGCAATCGTGCCCAGAGGCTGCATTACGGATTCGGTTCGCGCCATGCAGTTAGTCTACGGCAGCCGCGCACTCTGCTGCCGACTCAGAAGAGCCGGCCGAAGGTGAAGAAGAACTTCCTTCGGCCCGCATCCCCGACAGAGCCACCCAGCGTGATGGAGCCCAGCGGCGTCGCCGCGAGCACCCCGAGAACGCCATCCTGCCGCAGAAATGCCGGCCGCTCCGGCGACCACATCTCGCCGCCCTCATATGCGGTGGAGATATAGAGCCCGTCGCCGAGTTGTGTGGGCAATGACGCGATGCGCCGCAGGTAGGCCGCGCGCACCAGCGTGTCGTCCGTGCCGCGATACTCGTCGATCGACGAGGCAGAGAGCCGCATCGGACCACCCAGCGTGAAGCGCAGCGGGTCTGCCACATTGCGGCGGAAATACGTATCCGCGGATATGCCAAATCCGACAATGTTCTTGTCGGCGAAGGTCGTCGAGTACATAGCGTTGAGGTGCGCTACGGGTGCATTCTGACTGGCGAGCGAATGATAGAGCGCGCCACCCGCGACATCAAACAGCACCCCGCGGCTGGCGAGCTGCCCCGCATTCAGACTGTTGTAGGTGAAGTGGACCACGCCGGTCTGCGCCGTGCCCGAGAGGTTGGGGCGGAAGTCGCTGCCGCTCTGCGTATGCCAGCGCACGGCTTCGTAGCGCCACTCCCCGGCAAGCTGCGCGCGGGAGTGATACGTACGCCCGAAGTCCAGCCCGCCTCCAGCATTCTGCTGCAGCCGCTCCGCAATGCGATGCTGCCCGCTGAAGATGTAGACCGGCTGGCGCAGCAAACCGGCATGCGGCTGCACAAAAAGCCCGTTCTCCCGCAGTCTTCGGTAGTACTCCGTCGAGGCCTGCGTCAGGAAGCCGATGCGCAGATCGGTGCGCAGCTCTGACCGATAGCCGCCTAAGTCGTTGTTAAGGAGCCGCAGGTCGAGTGTGCCTCGCGTCACGTTGTCGGTCATGGCGGTGATGTCCGCACCCACCAGCAGAAAGGGCGGTCCGTTGCGCGTGGGCTCCAGGTCCACCAGCACGCCATTGTCCGGACCGGCCGCCATGGTTTCGTTCATGGCCCCATAGGGCCGTTGCGGCGAGAGCGTCACAAACTCCGCCTCATAAGTCTGATTGTTCTGGACCCGGTTCAGCGCCTGGATGATCGGTCTCGGCTCGATCGGCTTTCCTTCCAGCGGCTTCAGGCTCTCCGAGACGCTCTGCTTCGCGCCCGCGGAGCCGCCCTGTATCTTCACTGTTTCGAGCATGCCGGGATGCGCCCGCCGCCGCGAGTGTTTGTCCGCCAGATACTCCTTCCATGCATCCGGCGATAGCTGGTACTGCAACAGCTTGTCGCGCTGCGCCTTCGCAGCCGAGTAGCCGATCTCGATCAGGTTCTTCGCATTGCCGTAATCGCCCACGCCATACTTGCCCGTATCCGGCGTCAGCAGGACGGTCGCCAGTTTCATGGACTCGCTCTCGTTGCGCGCCGTCCCGGCGGAGAATGCCCGCGCGAAGACGCCCACCACGGAAGCCACATCGCTATCCGCGAACTCCGTGGACGGCAACAGCACCGCGATCACCACATCGGAGCGGAGATCGTTCTTCGCCACCTCCGTGGGCAGGTTTTCCATGATCGCGCCATCCACCAGATAGTGGTCCTGATACTTCACCGGCGCGAAGATGCCGGGAATCGCGATGGACGCCCGCACCGCCAGCGGTATCGATCCACCATAGAAGATCACCTTGTGCAGCGTGTTCAGGTCTGTTGAGACGCAACGAAACGGAATCGGCAGCTCATCGAAGCGAACGTGGTCGCCGTCGTAGCTGTGAAACTCATCGTGCAGAAACGCATTCAGTCCGCGATCGGTCAGGAGCGCATTGCGCAGGCTGATGCCGCCTTTGAGCCCCACTTCGAAAGCGCCCGGCATCTGCCGGCGATCCTCGCGCCGCCGGTAGCTCAACTGGTCGTAGTCCACCGAGAGGTGAAAAATATTCTGCAATTCGGCGCCGGTCGCGACCTCCTCGATCTCCTCCGCCGAGCGGTCCGTCGCATAAAGTGCGCCAATCAGCGAGCCCATGCTGGTCCCGGTGATGCGATCCACCGGAATGCGATTTTCCTCAAACCACTTCAGCACGCCAATGTGCGCCAGACCGAGCGCGCCGCCGCCGTCCAGCACCAACCCGATGCTTGGGCGGCCCGCGGGAACAGCCGGCGGCAAGGCACCGGCGGGGGCGCTGTCGGTCTTCACCATTGCATTGTCAATGGGCGAGGTCAGCCCGGCACGCCCATTGGGCATCCGCACGGAGGGCATCACCGATTCAGTTTGCGCAGGGGTGGGCGCTTGCGGCTGGTTCGATGGTTGCGGAGGACCCGGCTCTTGCGCAGCCGCCGCAATCGCGAGCGTGAACAGGAGAGCGCAAGAGAAGCAAGTGAGCGGACGTGCCATGACCACAGAGAGCACCTCGCAGGAGCCGGAGCTCAGGCTGTCTCTCTCCAATCATGCCGGATTGGATCGGCACGCAGGCACAATCTGCGCCCGGGGGTGACGCGAGAGTTAAGGCCGACAGGGAAACGAATGGAGAGCGATTCCGGATGGATCGTTCAACGAGCGGATGCCTCCAGTCACTCATCAAAACCGAAACGATTCACCATGCGGACATTGGACTATGGGGCACGCCGCGCCAGGATTTCATAGACCGGCTTGTTGTCCGCGAAGACTCGCCACTCTGCTACTGCCCCGCCGCGGATGACCGCCTCCCAGGCTGCAGGCGTACGCCAGGAAACGTCATCGATGGTGCCGCCAGCCTCGCCCGTGGCTAGTACAGTATCTCGTTCAGAAAACGAATTGCGGATTTGGATCCAATAGTCCGGACACATCGCAAAGTAACCGCGCCATCCAGCATGCATCGACTGAGCGCCTTGTACGCGATTGCCCATGGCGTCTACGAAGAGATGGTCTTGAGTCATAAGCGAAGTCAATGCTTCCATGTCATGAGCATTGATTGCTGCAACAAACTGCTCGAATGTTCCGATGGAAACCACCGCGTCCACTACGTCGGACATTCACCACCTCCGCGCACGACGGCCCAGTTTACCGAGGTTATCGGCCACTCGGAAACTGGGCGCGCTGCGCGAGGTAGCAAGCCCTTCAGAAGTACCAGCGAGTTAGGCAGGCGATCATTGAGTGTCTCGAGAATGGCGGCAGGATCGACCGTCGGCACGAGTGCGGATGGTGCCAACCAACACCGCAACCAGCATTGCGGCGGCGATGCCCTTGCCGGAGACATCGCCGACCACGATGAGCAGCGAGCCGTCGGCGTGGGGAATGACCTGGAAGAAGTCGCCGCCGAAGACCCAGCACCAGGGCAGGAGAAGACGCTCTCTCGGCATGGCCCGCAGACTAGCACGTAGAAGCAGACAGCATGGGAGGAAGTGCAAAGAAAAGGGCACGCGGCGCGAGGCAGCGTGCCCTTCGGAGACACGTTCGGATGCAGACGGATGAGGTTTAGGCTTCGCCGCCCTCGGCGTTCACCGTGACCTTGATGTGCGCGCTCACCTCGCGGTGCAGCTTCACCGGAATGTGGAACTCGCCCAGTTGCTTGAGCGGCTCATCGAGCTGCACCTTGCGGCGGTCGACCGGATAACCCTTCTGCTCCAGCGCGTGCGCGATATCCGACGAGGTCACCGATCCGAAGAGGTGTTCGTTCTCGCCCACCTTGCGCGTGAAGACCAGCTCCACCTGCTCCATCTGCGCGACCTGTTGCTGCGCGTCCGCCCTTTCCTTCGCGGAGCGGCGCACCGCCGACTGCTTCATCTGCTCGATCACGTTCCGGTTGGCTGCCGTGGCTTCAATCGCAAGCTTCTTCGGCAGCAGAAAGTTGCGTCCGTAGCCGTCGGCCACCTTCACCACGTCTCCGCGGTGACCCAGTGTGTCGACGTCTTCCTTCAGAATGACTTCCATAACTCTCCTCAGTGTTGTGGGCGCGCCAGCGTTGCGGGCGGGCGTCGCCGCCGCGCAGCTGGAACCGGCCATACTAGTACCGCGCCGCGAATGGCAGCAAGGCGATGTTGCGGGCCTGCTTAATGGCGCGCGTGAGTCTCCGCTGGTGCGTGGTGCAGACACCGGTCAGGCGGCGGGGAACAATCTTGCCGCGCTCAGCGACGAACTGCTGCAGCATCCGCACATCGCGGTAGTGGATAGAGTCGATCTTCTCCACGCAGAACTTGCAGACCTTCTTGCGCCGGAAGAACTTCCGCCCGCCTGGACCCGATCCGCCTGGGCCGCCGGGTCCCCGTCCGCCTGGTCCACGGCCGCCGGGGCCGCCCGCGGGACGGTCTGGACGATCGCCTGCCGGGCGCTCTGGCCGGTCGCCTGCTGGGCGGTCGGGACGGTCACCCGCGGGACGCTCGGGGCGGTCTCCGGAAGGACGCTCGGTTGCGACGCCCTCAGCGGCGCGCGGTGTCGCTGTTGCTGTGCTGGTCTCTTCAGCCATGGTTTCCTTTGCTTTCTTCCCGCCCGGCCTTTCTTCTCAGGTCGGCGGGACAGGCCCTGCTGCAGGCTTCTTTGCGTAAGCAGGACCGGCTGCATTGGTGTGCCGGCACTTGGCCGGCGCTTCTCTGTGACGGACGCGCGGACTGGTTAAGCGCTGGCCGCGGCTTCGGTGGTGACAGGCGCTTCGGCTTCAGGAGCAGGAGCCGCAGCGGCAGGCTGCGCACTCAGCTTCTTGCGCGTCGCGCGGATCGCCTTGATCTTGTCCGCGCGCTTCTCTTCCTCGTCCGTGCGCACGGTGATGAACTTGATCACCGGCTCGGTCACGCGAAGACGACGCTCCACCTCCGCCACCAGGCCACCCTCTGCCTGAATGACCAGCAGGACGTAATTGCCGTCATTGAACTTGCGCACCATATAAGCCAGCTTGCGCCGGCCCAGCTTTTCGGTCGACTTCAGAACGCCACCACCGTGGTTGATGGTCTGCTCCAGTCCCGCGATCAGCTTGTCGACATCCGCCTCTTCCATATCGGGGCGCACGATGAACATCACTTCATAGCTACGTTGCATGCGTTTCTCTCTTCCCTAACCTGAACTACAGTTACCTTGAAAACTCCATACTGATTTCTTCGTCACCCGGCCTTCGAGGAATCATTCCCCGCGGGCCCGTTCCACTTGTTCATCGCCGCGGCTACTCCGCTCACGATGACCGTCTCCACGGCCTCGGCGACGCGATCCAGCACCTCGTCGAGCACCGCCAGTTCCTTCTTCCGCATCGCCGTCAGCAGGTAATCCTGCCCCCGCCGCGACGCTGTCTCCAGCCCATCCGGTCCTACACCGATCCGGATCCTTGCCCACTCCTCCGTGCCCAGCGCGCCGTTGATCGACCGGGCGCCGTTGTGGCCACCCGAAGATCCTCCGGCTCGCACCCGCAGCGTGCCCAGCGGCAATGCCAGCTCGTCATAAAGCACTAAAAAGCTGGAACCCCGCTCCGCCAAGCCAGAACCCCGCTTCGCACCTTCCTCGCCAAACTCCTGCAAGAGAGCCTGAACGGACAGCCCGCTCAGGTTCATGTAGGTCTCCGGCTTCGCCAGCACCACCTCACGGCCCGCAATGCGCGTCGTGGCGGTGAGTGCCCGGCAGCGGCGATTGCTCACCGTTGCCCCGGCCCGCGCAGCCAGCCGGTCGATGGCCAGGAACCCCGCGTTGTGCGGCGTCCACTGGTACTCGATCCCGGGATTGCCCAGCCCGATGACCAGAAAGGGCCTGTCGGAATCACCGATCGGCTTTTGCACGGCGGCATCCAGCGCTCGACTCTCCGGCTCCATCGCTCCAGACGGCACTGCTTACTTCTTGCCGCCGGCCTTCGGAGCCTCGCCGCCTGCCTCCTCCGTCTCCTGCTTGCCCTTCTTCACCACTTCCGGCTCAGCCGGTGATACAGCCGCCGCTACCGCATCCGGCTCGGCCACTACCTCTTCCTTGATCACGGTCACGTGCGCGACGGTCGCGTCCTCGTCGGTGATGAACTTGAATTTGCCACCGTGCGGCAGGTCAGAGACGCGGACCACATCGTGCAGCTTCATCCCGGTCACATCGAGCGCGATGTGCGCCGGAATGTCTCCCGGCAAACACTCGATCTCCACCTCGCGCAGCACCTGATCCAACAGGCCACCCTCGGCTTTCACTCCAATTGGAATGCCTTCCAGGTGGATCGGCACCTCAACCATCATCAGCTTGTCCATCGCGATGCGCTTCAGGTCGATGTGCAGCAGACTGCCCTTGATCGGCTCATACTGCCAGTCCACGATCATCGCCTTCACGCGTGCGCTGCCCTTCACATCCACGTCGAAGATGGTGTTGTGGCCGGAGTCCGAGTGCAGGATGCGCAGGATCTGCTTGGGATCGAGCTCCACCGCAACCGAAGGCTCCTTCGCCCCGTAGATCACACCCGGAATCTTGCCCGCCACGCGCACGCGGCGCGCCGCGTTCTTGTTGAACTTGCCCTCGCGGGTCACTGCCGTTACCAGTTCTGTGCTTGCCAGTGTTTCGGTTTCCTTTCGGTCATGGAGAGCGTTAGCGACTCTCTACTCCCTTTGTTAGAACTTCTGATTTTGTTAATCCCTGATCCCTATTTCCTAATTAAAGAGCGAGCTCACACTCGTCTCCATGTGAATGCTCTCGAT
>JAUTWX010000234.1 GCA_030838385.1 Acidobacteriaceae bacterium | reverse complement strand
CGCAGCCAGCGGCGGTAGACCTCCTCGGCCTCCGGTGTCGGCTTCAAATCGCGGTATTTGTACTCAGGCATCGCTCGGCAATCCTATCGGGGGCCGGTTGGTTCGTTAAGAGCTTGTTGTTGGATGCGACCGCACTTCTATAGTCGCGTTATCTCGACCGAACGCCTGTAGTCTCTCAAGCAGCGACGCTGCCGCGCCACTCTGAAGTGCAGCCGTAGCCCTTGTTATTCCGTGTTTCAGGTCCCTCGCCACTCGTGCGACCACCAGGCAAGCCGCCGCATTCAGCACCACCACATCTCGCCGCGCGCCAGCGTTGGGGCCACCGCCCGCGCCATGGATGACCGCCTGCAGTATCTGCGCATTGCCCGCTGCCGACTCTGCACCCAACAGCGCCTCGGCCGGTGCGCGCACCAGGCCAAGCTGCTCCGGCGTCACTTCGTATATGCGCGTAGCCCCGCCCTGCACCTCTGCCACCGTCGTTGGGCCGGTCAGGGTCAGCTCATCCAGGCCATCCGCACCGTGCACCACCATGCCGTGCCGCACGCCCAGCCGTGCCATGGTCTCCGCCACAAGCTCGACCTTCTCCCGCGCGAAGACGCCCATCAACTGCGCCTGCGCCCCCGCGGGATTGCTGAGCGGGCCAGCCAGGTGAAACGTGTTGCGAAAGCCGAGGGCACGCCGCACCGGTTGCACCCGCCGCATGGTGGGGTGCGACGTAGGCGCGAACAGAAAGACGAAATTATGCGCGCGCAGGCATGCCACTGCCTGCTCCGGCGTGAGATCGACCGGCACGCCCAGCGCCTCCAGAACATCGGCCGAGCCGCAGCGCGACGTCAGCGCGCGATTGCCATGCTTCGCTACCTTCGCGCCCGCTGCGGCAGCCACCAGCGCGGCCGCGGTCGAGATGTTGAAGGTCCCCGATCCGTCGCCGCCCGTGCCGCAGGTATCCACCAGCTCCGCGCGTTCGGCATCCGCCACCGGCAGCGGCATCAGCCGCTCGCGCAGCGCCATCACCACGCCTGTCACTTCGTCGACCGTCTCTCCGCGTTCCGCCAGCACAGTCAGCAGCGCGGCAATCTCCACATCCGTCGCATCGCCATCCAGCATCGCGCCAACCGCCGCGCGGGCCTCCTCCACCCGCAGCGTGCGGCCACGTTCCACCATCTCCTTCAGCATCGGACGCAGATCCGGCATGGTGATTCCTATGCTAACCGGTTCCCCATCGATGGCTACGCGGCCGCGTGACCCCCTGCGCGCAGCTTGCTACTATGAGAAGTTGCTTTCCACATACCTATGAAAATCCACGAATATCAAGCAAAGGACATCCTTGCGAAGTACGGCGTTGCCGTGCCGCGCGGCGAGGTTGCGTACACCCTCGATGAAGCACTCGAAGTCGCGCGCCGGCTCTTCACTAATGGCGCCAAAGGCGTCGTGGTCAAGGCGCAGATACATGCCGGCGGCCGGGGCAAGGGCGGCGGTGTCAAAGTAGCGAAGAGTTTCTCCGACGCCGAGGAGTACACAAAGAAGATCCTCGGCATGCATCTCATCACGCACCAGACCGGTCCCCAGGGGCAAAAAGTCCAGCGTCTGCTCATCGAAGAGACTGCGCCCATTGATCGCGAGCTGTACCTCGGCATCGTGCTCGATCGCGCGAAGGCGCAGCTCGTCTTCATGGCCTCGCAGGCCGGCGGCATGGAGATCGAAGAGGTCGCCGCGAAGGATCCCGACGCCATCTACAAGGAGTACATCGATCCCGCCGTCGGCTTTCAGCCCTACCAGGCGCGCAACCTCGCCTTTAAGCTCGGCCTCAAGCCAACCCAGATCAACGAAGCCGTGAAGTTCATGACCGGCCTCTACAAGGTCTACATCGAGACCGACGCATCGCTGCTCGAGATCAATCCCTTCATCACCACCAAAGACGACAAGCTCCTCGCGCTCGACTGCAAGATCAACTTCGACGACAACGCGATGTTCCACCACAAGGAGCTCAAGGATCTGCGCGACGTCGCCGAGGAGGATCCGCTCGAAGTCGAGGCCTCCAAGTACGCGCTCAACTACATCAAGCTCGACGGCAACATCGCCTGCATGGTGAACGGAGCCGGCCTCGCGATGGCGACCATGGACATCATCCAGTACGCCGGCGGCTCGCCCGCGAACTTCCTCGATGTGGGCGGCGGCGCAAATCAGCAGCAGATCGAGCAGGCATTTGGCATTCTCCTCTCCGACCCGAATGTGAAGGCAATTTTCATCAATATCTTCGGCGGAATCCTGCGCGTCGATGTTCTCGCGCAAGGTGTCGTCTCTGCAGCGAACAATCTCGGCGTAAAGCTGCCGATCGTTCTGCGCCTGGAAGGCACGAATGTGGAAGAGGGCCGCAAGATTCTGAAGGAATCCGGACTCAACTTCGAGGTCGGTTCCACCATGAAGGATGCAGCCGATCTGGTAGTGAATGCGGCGAAGGGAGTAGCTCGCTAATGGCCGTTCTAGTCGACAAAAATACGCGCCTCATCGTGCAGGGAATTACTGGCAAAGAAGGAACCTTTCACGCAAAGGGTTGCGCCGAATACGGCACCAAAGTCGTCGGCGGCGTCACGCCCGGCAAAGGCGGCACGACCCACGAGGGCTGGCCAGTCTTCAATACGGTTTCCGATGCGGTAGAGAAGAACGGCGCCAATGCCACCGTTATCTTCGTGCCACCGCCCTTCGCCGCAGATGCCATCCTCGAAGCCGAGGACGCGGGTCTCCCGCTCATCATCTGCATCACCGAGGGCATTCCGATCAACGACATGGTGCGCGTCTGGTCGAAGCTCAAGCACTCCAAGTCCGTGCTCGTCGGCCCCAACTGCCCCGGCGTCATCTCACCCGGCAAGGCGAAGGTCGGCATCATGCCCGGGCGCATTCATAAGGAAGGCTCGGTCGGCATCGTCTCCCGCTCCGGCACGCTCACCTACGAAGCCGTCTATCAACTCACGCAGCGCGGCATCGGCCAGTCCACCGCCATCGGCATTGGCGGCGACCCCATCATCGGCACCACGCACGTCGATGCACTCAAGCTGCTCAACGAAGACCCGCAGACCGAATCCATCATACTTATCGGCGAGATCGGCGGTACCGCGGAAGAGACTGCCGCAGCCTACGTGAAGGCGCACGTGAAGAAGCCAGTCGTCGGCTTCATCGCCGGCCAGACCGCGCCTCCCGGCCGCCGCATGGGCCACGCCGGCGCGATCATCTCCGGCGGCCAGGGCACCGCAGCGGACAAAATGAAAGCGCTGAAAGAAGCCGGCATCCACGTCGTGCAGTCGCCCGCCGAAATCGGCGAAACGCTCGCACGCGTGATTGGCAAGGCATAAGCGGAAATAGCGTGCGGACCGCGTAAACACTGGTCCGCGCGCCTGCACGATACACTTGAACAAATTCTATCTACAACAAATCAGGGAGAACGTAGTGTCCTCGCAACGCACCTTCAGCATCATCAAGCCAGACGCCATCCGCAAAGGTTACGCCGGATCCATCCTCGCCGAATTCGACAAGGCCGGCTTCAAAATCGTCGGCGTCAA
>JAUTWX010000225.1 GCA_030838385.1 Acidobacteriaceae bacterium | reverse complement strand
GAATCTCCGCCCGCGATCTGCCTTCGATCTCCAACACCAGCCCGATATTGCGCGCCACCGTGAAATGCGGGAAGAGCCCGGTCTCCTGTATCACGTAACCAATTGACCGGCGCAGCGCGATAAGCTCCTGCTCGAAGACAGAGCGTCCGCGTACCAGGACATCGCCGCCGCTAATACCGTGCATCCGGTTCACCGCGCGCAGCAGCGTCGTCTTGCCGGATCCGCTCTTTCCCAGCAATGCCACGGTGGTGCCCGTCGCCACCTCCAGCGTCACCTCGTGGAGCAGCGCGCGTCCATCCGGCAGACGATAGCTCACGTTGCGGAACTCGATGGCTGGCTTCGCGCTCATGCCTTGCCTCTCCAGAAGCGAAAGGCCGGGATGCCCCCGGCCTCACTCGTTCAAGGTGTCCAGCGAATCAACTCTCTTCGCCCTCGTCGTCCCCGTCCGTGTCGTCGCCCATCGCATCCGCGGGAACCGGCGCGCTCATCGCGCTCTCCGGTGTCGGAGCCGGCTGACCCTTCACGCGAACCACCGTGATCTTCGAGAAACCTTCCTTGAAGCTGGGCGGACGCAGCCGTTCCGCCATCTTGTGCATCGTCTCGTCGCTCACGGTGCGCTCGCGCCGCTGGTTGCGCTCCATGCAAACCTCGAACGGCACATCGAAGAAGACCGCCTGCACATCGTAGCCAAAGCTCTTCGCCATCTTGATCCACTGGCGACGTTCGTGCGGCGACAGGTTGGTCGCATCCACGTAGTTCCACGGCATCTTCGCGATCAAGCGCGCACGCAACAGCGAGCGCAGCGTAGAAAACACCAGACCCTGGTAGCGCTGCTCCGTAATGTCGTCAAACAGGATCGTACGCAGCAGGTCGCTGGACAGCGGCGTTACACCGCGACGTTTGAACCAGGTCGTCTTGCCGGAGCCGGGCAGCCCGATGGTCAGCACAACGAACCCGCGCAACGGCCGCGCCGCCATGGCTGGCTCTGGCGGCACCGCAGACGGGGATTCCGGCTGCGTCTCCAGCACCAGTTTGCCTTCGGGTATCGGATCGTCCGCGGCCGATGCAGTTGACCCGGCACTCCCGTCGGCCGCGGCATCGCTCTGGCGAGCTAGGTCGTCCAGATCTCTGCCCACGACAGGCGTTTCCTTCGCCCTTCCAATTGCCTTGGACTCGGCGGCTTTCGCTGGCGAGGGCTGCGGCGCGGAGGGCGGATACTCGGCGCTCGCGTAATTGGGCTGCAAAGGCGCAGGTTGATTCGTGGGCAGCTCCTGCCCGATCTTTCCAGTCTGCTCGGAGAGGTTTGGGGCGCGTTTCGAACGTCGTCTCATCGTGATGTGGCTCGCTGGCGTGGCGCATCCAGCCGCGCCTACGTGGATCGTACACAGGTCACGTCTCTGTCGCAATAACTGTGCAACGACGCCGCTCCTCCGGACCTGAGGTGCTAGCATCGACAACAGTGAAGGTCGTGCAGCGTTGCCGAGTTGCAGCGCTGGCTTGTTTTCCGACACTTCCCATGACCCCCTCTGAGGAGACCATATTTAGATGGCTGTGAAGGTAGGCATCAACGGCTTCGGCCGCATCGGCCGCAACGTTTTTCGCGCTTCGCTTGGTAAATCCGATCTCGAATTTGTCGCTGTCAACGATCTGACCTCGCCCGCAACCCTGGCGCATCTGCTCAAGTACGACTCCATTCTTGGCAACCTGCCTCACGACATCACTGCCGGTGAAGACTTCATCGCCATTGACGGCAAGAAGATCAAGGTGTTCGCTGAGCGCGATCCCGCCAAGCTCGACTGGTCTTCCGTCGGTGCCCAGGTTGTGGTCGAATCCACCGGCCACTTCACCGACGCCACCAAGGCCAAGGCCCACCTCCAGGGAACGGTCAAGAAGGTCATCATCTCGGCTCCCGCCACCAACGACGACCTCACCGTCGTCCTCGGCGTGAACGAGAACAAGTACGATCCGAAAGCGCACCACGTCATCTCGAACGCGTCCTGTACGACCAACTGCCTGGCGCCGTTAGCGAAAGTATTAGATGAAGAATTCGGCATCATCAACGGGCTGATGAACACCATCCACAGCTACACCAACGACCAGGTCACGCTCGACTTCCCCCACAAGGACCTGCGCCGCGCCCGCGCCGCCGCACTCTCCATCATTCCCACCTCCACCGGCGCTGCCAAGGCTCTTCACCTGGTGCTCCCGCAACTCAAGGGCAAGCTAGACGGCTTCTCACTCCGCGTACCGACGCCGGTCGTCTCGGTGGTCGATCTCACCGTCACGGTCGAAAAGCCGATCAGTGTGCAGATCGTCAACGATGCCCTGAAAAAGCATGCTGCCGGTCCGCTGAAGGGCATTCTCGGCGTCGAAGAGCACGAGCTCGTCTCGGCCGATTTCAAGGGCAACCCGCTCTCCTCTATCATCGATGCACCGCTCACCAAGGTGATCGGCAACATGGTGAAGGTCATCTCCTGGTACGACAATGAGTGGGGCTACTCCAACCGGGTCCGCGACCTGATTCTCTTTCTGGAAAAGAAGGGCTTGTAGAGAAGCGTCTCCCGGTCATACCTGCATCTACGGAGCGTCAGCAGCACGAGGACCTGGCGCTCCGCTCTGCAATACAGACGCGAGCGAAAGCTGCGCGACGGGTTCGCATCGAGCTGTGGCTCCCACTCCGCACAGACACACGCAAATGCCGGCACGACAGAACATCTCGGGCAACTCCCCCTTCGAACCGCGGATCGGCTTCTCGCGCGCGGTCCGCATGGGAAACTCCGTGCATGTCTCCGGAACCGGTCCGGTGGGCGCAGACCAAGCCTCCGCCGAAGATCAGACCCGTCAAATTTTCAAAATCATCGAACTGGCGCTCACCCAGGCCGGCGCCACGCTGCGCGACGTGGTCCGCACCCGCATGTATCTGACCCACGCGGCCGACTGGGAGTCCGTCGGAAAAGTCCACGGCGAACTCTTCGGCGATATCCGCCCCGCCGCGACGATGGTTGTCGTCGCCGCACTCCTCAACCCCTCATGGCGCATCGAAATTGAAGCCGATGCCGTTCTCGATCGCGCAGAAAGCTAAGCATGCCAACCATGCACATACCCTCCATTCGCAGCCTCACCGAGGGCACCAATCAACTGCAACACCAGCATGTGCTGATCCGCGTCGATTTCAACGTACCGCTCTCCGAAGAGGGCACCGAAATCCTCGACGACACACGCATCCGCGAAACCCTGCCGACCATCGAGTTCGCACTCCGTCATCGCGCGAAAGTCATCCTGTGCTCGCACCTCGGGCGCCCCAAGGGCAAGCCCAACCCCAAGTACAGCCTGCGTCCCATCGTCGATCGCCTGCGCGTCATGCTGGACCATGCCATCGGCGAACAGGTGAATGTCGCCTTCGCGCCGGACTGCGTCGGCGACCTTGCCCGCGAGCTCGCCAACAAGCTCGAAGACGGCAAAGTTCTACTGCTCGAGAACCTCCGCTTCTACGCCGCAGAAGAGGCCAACGATCCAGCCTTTGCGAAGAAGCTCGCCGCGCTCTGCCAGATATACGTGAACGACGCCTTCGGCTCCGCGCATCGTGCACACGCTTCTACTGAGGGCATTACTCACTTCGTGAAGCATGCTGTCGCCGGCTTGCTCATGGAAAAAGAGCTCAACTACATGGGCAAGGCGCTCACCACTCCGGCCAAGCCGTTCATCGCCATCCTTGGCGGTGCAAAGGTATCGGACAAGATTCAGGTCATCGAAAATCTGCTCACCAAGGTGGATGCAATCCTCATCGGTGGCGGCATGGCCTATACCTTCCTCAAGGCTCAGGGCCATGAGGTTGGAAAATCTCTGGTAGAAGCGGACAAGCTCGATGTGGCGCGGCAGGCAGTCGCCGCCGCAAAGAGCCGGGGCGTGCGCTTTCATCTGCCCGTCGATCATGTGCTGGCAAATCGATTTGCCCCCGACGCCAAGACCAAGGTGGTCGAGGGGGACGAGCCCTTCCCCGCTGAGTGGATGGCTCTCGATATCGGCCCGAAGACGGTGGATCTCTTTGCCGGCGAAATCGCAGAGGCCAGCACGATTGTGTGGAACGGGCCCATGGGAGTCTTTGAAATGCCTGCATTTGCGCATGGCACCATGGCCATCGCGGAGTTGGTGGCAGGCAATCGGGACGCGGTTTCCATCGTCGGCGGTGGCGACTCGGTCTCAGCTATCAAACAGGCCGGAGTGGCCGATCGAATCACCCACATATCCACAGGCGGCGGTGCTTCCCTTGAGTTCCTCGAAGGGAAAGTGCTGCCTGGGGTTGAAGCATTGCGTAAGAAGCCGTAAGCTGCTTGTGTCCTCGTCCCCCGGGGCTGATGAGGGAATTTGCCGTGCCTTCAGTCTTCTTGCTGAACGCCGCCATACTATTCAGTGGCGTCGTTGCTTTCATCATCGCGGGCTTTGCCGGAACCTTCGTGCGTTCCCTGCATCCGTGGCGCTATCGGCTCATGCTGGCGCCGCTCGGCTTCGTTGTTTGTGGCGGGGTCAGCATCTCCGCGGAGCAACACCTGCTTCGCTGGATCGAGCATGGCCACCTGCAGCACTCTCTCGGTTCTGGCATCGTGCAAGGGATTGTTCTGGTCGTGGCCGGCCTCTGCGGCCTGCTTGCCGGCGTCGGGTTGGGCACCAGCCTCGACCGCACCTTCCCGGATGCACCCAGCTACTCCATCGCCAACTATTGGGGACCGCAGGACTCCAAACCCCGCACGCGCAAGGGCAAGGTTGTCCCCATTTCGCTCGGACGGCACCCCGGTATCATCCCGCAAATTAAAGCCATCTCGCACCGCGACTAGCGGTTTCGCCGTCCACCTCAGCTCTCCATCGCCTGAAAGGAACCATGCGCATTCCCCTGCTCGCCGCAAATTGGAAGATGTACAAGACGCCTGCCGAGGCACGGTCCTTCGTCGTCACATTTCTCGAGACCGCACTTCCCGCGAAGGCTGAGGTGGCAATCTTCCCGCCCGC
>JAUTWX010000207.1 GCA_030838385.1 Acidobacteriaceae bacterium | reverse complement strand
TCCAGGAAGCCTGGATCGCTGAACAAGTTCCGCAGTGCGGCTACTGCCAACCCGGACAGATCATGTCGGCCGCCGCCTTGCTCGCTCAGAAACCTCACCCCACCGACACCGATATCGATGAAGCCATGGCCGGCAATCTCTGTCGTTGCGCCACCTACTTCCGCATTCGCAACGCCATCCACCGCGCTGCGGAGGAGACGCACTCGTGAGCACAAAACCAAGCCCTGCACCTATCGAAAGCAAGCGCACGATCTCGCGCCGCACCTTCCTCGGAACCTCCGCGGCCGCAGGCGGAGCGCTTGTCATAGGCCTCACCCTTCGCGGCCGTCTTCACCATCCCTCCTCCGACCCTTCCCGTGACCCCTTGAACGCATGGATCCGCATCCATCCCGACGGACAGACCCATCTCGTTCTGAATAAATCCGAGATGGGTCAGGGAGTCTTCACGGCGTTGCCCATGATCCTCGCCGAAGAAGCTGAGATCGACTTCTCCCGAATCACCGTCATTCAGGCCGACAATGCGGATGGCACCGGTGGCAGCGGGTCAGTCTGGGAGGGCTACAAACCTCTCCGCCAGGCTGGAGCACAGGTTCGCGAAGTCATGATTGCCGCCGCCGCGCGCCGGTGGAGCGTCCCCACCGTCCAATGCCGCGCCCGCAATAGCCAGGTCATGCATACACCTTCGGGCCGGGGCCTCTCATACGCTGCCCTCGTCAAAGACGCGCGCCAGCTTCCTCTTCCCGACCCCAACACCGTCCCGTTGAAAGACCCCAAAGATTTCACTCTCCTCGGTCGCTCTATCTCGCACCTCGACATCCCCGACAAGGTGAAGGGCGCAGCCCCGTTTGGCCTCGACGTTCGTCTTCCCGGCATGGTCTACGCCGTCGTCGCCCAGTGCCCCTACTTTCGCGGCGATCTCCTCCGCTTCGATGGCACCAGAGCCAAAGCAATCCCCGGCGTCCTCGAAGTCTTCGATATCCCCACCGATCCCCACTCAGCCAACAAGAGCACGCGCGAGGTTGCCGTCGTCGCTACCAACACGTGGGCCGCCATCCAGGGCCGCAATGCGCTGGGCATCGAATGGAAGCCCGGGCAATACCACGACGAATCCACTGAGTCCCTCACCGCACAGCTACGCGCAGGCCTCGACGCTCAGGAGTACTGGAACTCCACCAACACCACCCTCAATCCAGATACAGTCCCCGCCGCGAAACGCATCGAGAGCGTCTACGAGTTTCCTTTCCTTGCCCACGCCACCATGGAGCCCATGAACATCACCATCAGGCTCAAAGATGGCCGCTGCGAGATATGGTCCCCGACCCAGTCCGGCTCAGGAACCCAGGAGAACGCAGCCAAAATCCTTGGCCTCGACAAAGACGATGTCACCGTCCACGTCACCTTCATGGGCGGAGGCTTCGGCCGCCGCTTCGGCTCGCCCTTCGATCATCAGGCCCTCCAGATCGCGCGCCGCACGCAGCGCCCCGTCCAACTCGTCTGGACCCGTGAAGACGACTTCACCCACGATCGCTACCGTCCGGCCTGCATGCACCGCCTCCGCGCCGGCATCGATCAGGAAGGAAACCTTGTTTCGTGGACCGACCGCATCGCCGACACCACCATCATCGGCCAAAGTGACCCGAGGAGTGCACAGTCCTATGAACTCGGCGGGGCCCTCGACCTGCCCTATCCTGCCCAGCATTTCCGTATGTCCTATGTGCCGGTCGACAGCGGCGTGACGCGCGGAGCCTGGCGCGGGGTCGAAATCTCCTTCAACGTTTTATCTGTCGAGTGCTTCATCGACGAGCTCGCTCACCTCGCCAGGCAGGACCCTTACCGCTTCCGTCGCCGTCTGCTTCAGCATGCCGCCGCCCACTCCACCGCGCCCAGGTCCAACTTCGATGGCACACTCGCCGATCCAACGCGCATGATCCACATGCTCGACCTCGTCACAGAGAAGGCCGGCTGGGGTAAGCCCCTCGGCCCAAATCGTGGTCGCGGTATCTCCTGCTTCTTCTCCAAGACCACCTATCTCGCTCAGGTCGCTGAGGTCACGGTCAAAGACGGGAATCTCCACGTCGACCGCGTCATCACGGTGGTAGACCCCGGCCGGGTTATCAACATGAACGGCATCCGCGCGCAGATCGAGGGCGCTGTGCTCATGGGGCTAAGCGCCGCTCTCAAAGAGCGCATTACCGTCAAGGACGGCATGATTCAGCAACAGAATTTCAATAGCTATGACCTGCTGCGGATGCCGGATGCCCCGCAGCTCGAGACCTACCTCGTGGAAGGCGGCCGTCCTCCCGGCGGCATGGGCGAGCCGCCGCTCGCGCTCATCGGTCCCAGCGTCGGCAACGCCATCTTCGCCGCCACTGGAAAACGCCTGCGCAAGCTTCCCTTTCAACTCGACGAGGTGTCCTCGTGAAACGAGTGTCACCCGCTGCGCTGTTCGCCATCTTGGTATTTCTCTATCTCGCCATCGCGATCCCGCCGGCAGTGATCTCGCAAAGCTCCGCGCCCCAAGCTGTTGTCAACGGCAAGCGCATTTTCAATCAATCCTGCGCTGCCTGCCATGACACACTCGGCACAATGAAAAAGTCAGGCCCCGCATTGAAGAACTACTATCGCCACCAGCCGCGCCCCGCCGATGCCATCGTGCGCACCATCATTCAGCAAGGCAAAGGCAAAATGCCCGCCTTCAGCACACTCAACAAATTGCAAGTCGACAATCTGGTTGCCTATCTCAAGACCCTCTAACCAGCTTCGGTGCGAAACGGTCGATTGAGGTCCGCGAAATGGCCTCATCGCGACTGAATTTCGTGAGGAAGCCGGCCTTTTGAAGAATTGGGTCGCGTGCCTCCGCTCGCGTGTGCAGCTTAGTGATAGCGTGAAGCATCAACAATGTTCAGCGACTCACCGAAATTGAGGGGTTACTGCGTCCACTGCACGGGATGGTCCCGGTTGGCAGAAGGACCTGGGGCGCTGCTCGGCCTGCTTATATCGGCGCCTGTCCTTGCGATATTCCTCTTCCCAGCGGCGTACGCACAGAAGGAAACGCCGGCAGCCCCCTCTGTGGTCCAGCCTGGGGCACCGGGCGAGCCGAGCAGGACGCTGCCGCCCTCCACGCGCCCAACCGTACCGCACCTGTCGCAAGCCGACGTCGCGTTTATGCAGGGCATGATCATGCATCACTCCCAGGCCGTGGAGATGACGGCAATGATCCCGTCACGTACAGAGAACAAGGATGTGCGTTCGCTGGGAGCGAAGATCAGCAGTTCGCAAATGGATGAAATCAATTTCATGAAGCGCTGGCTGGTCACGCGCCGCGAAGCGACCTCGATGACCATGCCAGGCATGCCTGAGATGGATATGTCAGGGCAGGCGATGCCTCCCATGCCGGGGATGCTGACAGCGAAACAGATGGAAGCGCTGCGCCAGGCGAAGGGTGCGGAGTTCGATCGGCTCTTTTTGTCGGGGATGATTCAGCATCACAACGGCGCGCTGGTTATGGTGAAGGAGCTGTTCGATACACCGGGGGCAGGACAGGATGCCGACCTGTTCAACTTCGCGACAGACGCAGACAATACGCAACGGGCCGAGATCAGAATTATGCAGGGCATGCTGGAGCAAAACTCGTTAGTGGAGAGACGATGAACCGAATGAAAAGTGTGGCTTTCCGTTTAGCCCTTGTGCTGGCGGCTGCGATTGTTCTGCTTTCCCCTGCCTGCCTGCTATATGCGCAGCAGCAGCCTGCGCCTGCGCCCGCTCCGCCCAGCACTCCGCCACCGGACGCAAAAGCTGCTGCCAAGCCCACGCCCACAGATGAGATGGAGGAGTTCGCGCCGAAGCCCGCTCCGCCACTGCCGGCGGGAATGACCGGGTCCGATACGAAGGATCGCCGCTACACCCTGAAGGCGGGGATGTACAACGCGGGCGAGGCGGCGATGGGCATGAAGCATGTCTTCTTCCTGAAGAAGCCGGGGCCATTCCGACTCGATGCGACATCGCCCGATGATCCGCAGGTAGACAAGACCCTGACGCTGCTGGGCGTCCGCGACAAGTCAAAGATGCCGAAGTTGTTGAAGCCGGTGATCGCGCAGTTGGCCTACGCCAACTCTGATTTCGCATTCCAGGGGAGCCATCTGTTCCAGGGAAATTTCTACGGCGTCAGCATCTATGACATTGCCAATCCGGCGAAGACCAGCCTGCTCACGACACTGGTGTGTCCGGGTGGCCAGGGCGATGTGTCGGTGTATGGCAATCTGCTTTTCATGTCTGTAGAGATGCCGAATGGACGGTTGGATTGTGGTGTGCAGGGCTTTCCGCCGGAGCCTCCGCCGGCCGCCGGGCATGAGAAAGAGCGTCATCCACCCGCAGCGCAGAAGGATCGCTTTCGCGGCGTGAGAATCTTCGATGTCTCCGACATCAAGAACCCGAAGCAGGTAGCAGCCGTACAGACCTGCCGCGGCTCACACACCCATACCCTGGTGGTAGACCCGAACGACAAGGACAATGTTTATATCTACGTATCCGGGACATCGTTTGTGCGTCAGCCCGCAGAACTGGCTGGGTGCTCCGGCGAGGAGCCGGGCAAGGACGCCAACACGGCGCTGTTCCGTATCGATGTGATCAAGGTTCCCGTGGCAGCGCCACAGGAAGCGAAGGTGGTGTCGAGCCCGCGCGTGTTTATCGATCCGCGGACAGGCGCGCTGAACGGTCTGAACAACGGCGGCAGCCATGATAAAGGCGCAGAGAAGCCGAAGGATACAAACCAGTGCCACGACATCACGGTCTATTCGGCGCTTGGGCTGGCCGCGGGCGCATGTTCCGGGAATGGTCTGCTGCTGGACATCAAGGATCCGGTGCATCCCAAGCGCCTGGATGCGGTGAACGATCCGAACTACTCCTACTGGCATTCGGCTTCATTCTCGAACGACGGGACGAAGGTGGTGTTCACCGATGAGTGGGGTGGCGGCCTGGGTGCACGGTGCCGTCCGAACGATCCGAACAAGTGGGGCGCAGATGCGATCTTCCATCTAACCGATGACAAGCTGAGCCTGGCAAGCTACTACAAACTGCCGGCGGCGCAGGGCGACACGGAGAACTGCGTGGCACACAACGGCTCGCTGATCCCGGTGCCCGGACGCGACATCGAGGTGCAGTCCTGGTACCAGGGCGGCATCTCGGTGATGGACTTCACCGACGCAGCGCATCCGTTTGAGATTGCCTACTTTGATCGAGGGCCCATTGATGCGAAGACCCTGGTGCTGGGCGGCGACTGGTCGGCGTATTGGTACAACGGCTATATCTATGGCTCAGAAATTGCGCGCGGGCTGGATGTCTACCAGTTAACGCCGTCGAAGTTCCTCACCAGGAACGAACTCGACGCCGCGAAGACAGTTCGCGTAACTGAGCTGAATGTGCAGAACCAGCAGAAGATCGAGTGGCCTGCGCAGTTGGTCGTGGCGAAAGCGTACCTGGATCAGTTGTCGCGCTCGCAGGCTTTGCCGCAGGATCGAATCACCGCGCTACAAAATGCGATCCATAGCGCAGAGAAGTCACACATGAACGCCAACAAGGTAGCTGCTTTGCAAGGCATGTCGGCGTCCCTGGACGAAAGCGCCACCACGGCGAAGAGTTCGGCTGACTCGACAAGATTGCATGCACTCGCGGAAATCCTGAAGCATCCGATAGCCTGACCGCATAACAAATCTATTCGGGTTCCACAGGCCGGTGCTCGCGCGCCGGCAGTGGGTCTGGAGTGGGGCGCACTCGCTCGCGGGTGCGTCATAGCAGTAAATGAAGGCGAGCTAGTAACGCGAACTGCCTCAGCAGGAATGTCGCGTTGCCAGCACGTGAATCGTCCCCGCATTGGAGCTGATGCTCGTGGTGCCAAGCAGCACTTCAAAGGATGCATCTGCCGTATTGCAGCCATTCGATTGCCGCCAGACATCCATCAATGCAGTGCTATGGAGCAGAGTCTGTGCGGCCGCCTGGGTGCCCGCCATATCGAGACCCTGCAGCATAAGAATGTGCCCGGTATGGTCGAGATTGGGTACCCAGGCGATGCGCGCGTAGGTCTTGTGCGATGCACCGTCACGCTCTCCCTGATAAAACGTCGCTTCACCCGGCCTAGGATAGCGATTGACGACCTTCCAACTGTGCGCACCAGCATCTTCCACAAGTTCAAAGGCCAGGTTCTTCTCGAATAACTCGGCCCAGGGATTGGTGTATGCACTTCCCAGCAGGATGACGTTGTCGTCTTTCAGATCCTCCATACGCAGATCGCGCGCGAACCGGATCGTGAGCCGGCTCGGCACCACCTGCGGAAGATGAGAAAGCGCAACCGCGGTCTCCAGATCAGTCATCGAGGTATAGCGCTGGGAGGCCAGGTCGTTCGTAACGTATTTTTCTGGGAATGCCAGCGACAGATTGCCCAACTGCAAACTCGTGTAATCGGCCAGCGAGAGACGCCGGCCCAGAACATCCTGGAGCGTGCCGAATCCGCTGTCTGCGGTCACGATTATGGTGTCCCGGTCGGCGCGAAAAATGCTTGCCCAGAACGCGTGCATGGGCGACGACACAACAGCGACCGGCCGAACGCGCGACCGAAGGAGCGCGAGCACCACACCAAGCAGAGCGATGATGACCGCAGAGAGAACAACCACCGCCCATGTTTGCGATCTGCTGCCGGGTTTGATCGCGATGCTGGGCCCAGTGAACAGTGCGGCGTGATCTTCAGCAGCCCTGGCGCTGGATGGCATCGACGAGATGGAATCCAGCGTGAGCGGGAGAAAGATTGGCTTGTATCCCCCGCGCGGAACCTCCAACCGGAGGAGTTCGCTTTGCCCCTCCCACCTGTAGTAGTCCTCGAGCCGATTGCGAAGCTGGCGCGCATAATTGCGAACGATATTGTCCGCGCTGCAATCGTAGCCTTCGGGTCTGCCGAAGACGTGGACGCCTATATGATGTTCCGTCAGCGCGTTTCCGCCTCCTGTAAGAGAGCGTTCGCAGATGTAGCGGAGAAAACGCGATAAGAGACCGGACTTCACGAAATGGCGGCTGGCCAGAACGCGCTCCAGCAGCGCCCGCTCGTCGGCGTGCTCCGCCTCGACCTCAACCTGCACGGGGGATGGGGTGGCTGTGTTCATGGCCTCAGAAAAAGTAAAGCAACTAGTCCCGGTTCTACTGGCCCGGATTCTTCCTGGCCAAAGATTATGTGCTCCTCATGAATACAACGTAAAGCGCGGTCGAAGCCCAGATTCTTCACGAGCTTTTCGCAATGCTGCTAACCCATTTCCTTCCAGCAACATGCTGCCGGAATGGAGGGGTGTATACCCCGGTGTTTGAGCGGGGAAAACACCTTGTCAGCACAGTGCCTCCTCAGACAGGTTGAAGCTGCAGAACTTTGTGAGGGGTGACGTCTTGAGAGGAACTGAAAAAAAACGAAATGGGTGGCTGCGCTTCGCGGCCATGGTCCTGCTGTGTGGAGCACCGCTGGCTGCTTGCGCTCAGGTCAACACGGCGAGCCTGAGCGGCTTCGTCACAGACGCCTCGGGCGCAGCGGACGCAGGCGCGAGAGTGACAGCAACCAACGAGGAAACAGGATACGTCCGCAATCTGGCGACTGATGCAACGGGGTTCTATTCCTTCCAGACCATGCCCATCGGGAAGTACACCGTCAAAGTGGAGCAGGCCGGCTTCGCTTCCGTGCAGGACGACGTTGTCCTCAACGTCGGTGAGAAGGGGCGGCAGGACTTTCACCTGCAGATCGGGTCCGCTCAGCAGACTGTCCAGGTGCAGGCAAACGCCAGCCTGCTTTCTCCGGATGATGCCTCCGTCGGCACGATCGTGGGTCTGCAGACCATCCAGCAGACACCGCTCTACCTGCGCAACTGGGACGATCTCCTGCGCACCGTGCCCGGAGTCCAGATCAGTCGTTACACCCAGCAGAGCGGCAACACATCCGCCGGGCGCACGGGCGACTTCAATGTCAACGGCGTCCACTCGCTGCAAAACAATTTCATTCTGGACGGCATCGACAACAACACATTCTCGGAGAACGTGCAGGAGCTGAGCACCGAGGCATCGCATCCCTCGGTCGACGTGATTCAGGAATTCAACGTCATCACCAATCCATACTCGGCTGAATATGGCCGCAGTCCCGGCGCCGTTGTTTCTGTGAATACGAAGAGCGGGACCAACAAGATGCACGGACTCCTGTTCGAATACCTGCGCAACGACTATTTCGACGCCAACGACTTCTTCTCCAACCGCAACCACTTGCGCCGTCCGGCGAATCATCAGAACCAGTTCGGGGGCAGCATCGGCGGCCCCATCAAGAAGGACAAGCTGTTCTACTTCTTCAATTACGAGGGCACGCGCATCACGCAGGGTGTAGGCCGCATCTCCACCGTGCCGCTCGATAACGAGCGCATTGGCGACTTCAGCGCGGCAACCGGCGCATTGGTAGGCGTCAAGTATCCGACCATCAAAGACCCGGCGACAGGTCTGCCCCTGCCCAACAATCAGGTTCCTGCCGCCAGGATCGACACCGCCGTGGCCAAGCTCATCGCGCTCTTCCCGGAGCCGAACGTGAGCACTGGCGGCGTCATCCCGGAGCTCAACAACTACGCTCGCAACGCGCCGGTAAAAGACAACGACGACAACTACGATGCGCGCATGGACTGGACGCCGAACCAGAAGGACACCATCTTCGGCCGCTATAACTACTCCAATCGCACGCGCCAAATTCCCGGCTACTTCGGAGGCTTGGCGGATGGCACCTCCACCTCTGCGTGGGGCAATCAGATCCTGAAGGCGCACAGCTTTGTCCTCGGCTGGACACACCTCTTTTCGCCAACCGTCGTCAACGACTTCCGTTTCGGCTTCCTGCGCAACTTCTCCTTCGCAGAGCAGCAGCCCTTCTCGCTGCCGCAAACTGCAAACCAGTTCGTCCCCGGCATCCCTCCCAGCCCGCAGATTGGCGGCGGCGTTCCGTTGACCACTTTCTCCAACTTCTCCTTCCTCGGTTCGGCCGACTTCCTGCCGAAGAAGCAGATTCCCCAGCTTCTTCAGTACAACGACACGGTCTCCATTACTCACGGCAAACAGACACTGAAGGTTGGCGTCAGCGTCTACGGACCGATGCGCAACATCTTTCAGGATGAAGGTGGTACCCGCGGCGACCTCACCTTCACCGGCATCTTCAGCGGATTTCCCTACGCCGATGGTCTGCTCGGATATACCCAGAGCACACAGCTAACGAACGTGCTGCTGATCGATCAGCGACTGTGGATGGCCTCCGGCTTCTTTGAGGATGACTGGAAGGTCACGCCTAAGCTGACTTTGAATCTGGGCCTGCGTTATGACTTCGCGACTCCCGCGCTCGCCGGTAACAACAAGATGGCGAACTTCAATCCGGCGGGAAGCGGCTCGCTCAACTTCGCAACCAGTGGTTCTCTTGGAGACCGCGCTCTGGTTCAACCGAATACTAAAAACTTCGGCCCACGCTTCGGTGTTTCTTACTCTCCGGATCAGAAGACAGTGCTGCGCGGTGGATATGGCATCTACTACACGCTCTTTGAGCGATACGGCAGCGAAGACCAGATGGGCCTCAACCCACCATTCCTGGTCAACCGCACGGCGGCCAGTAATACTCAGTCCGTCCTAACCCCCGCGCAGGGATTCCCGAATGGCTATCTCGATCCAGCCAATATCAACCTCAATCAGTTGCAGTCTTACCATGTGCGTGCGGTGAATCCACACAGTCCGACCCCCCAGGTACAGCAGTGGAGCCTCGGCTTCCAGCGAGAGTTTGGCAACGCCTGGACTGCGGAAGTGAACTACGTGGGCACCAAATCCACCCACCTCGATCACCTGGTCGATTTCAATCAGCCGCTCATCGTGAACGGCAAGGCCACCACAGTCCCGTATCCCAACTTCGGCTTCATCGAGTACACCGATGCAACCAGCTATGGCAACTACAACGGCCTGCAGGCGAGTCTGGACCATCGCTTCAACAACGGCCTCAGCATGCGCGCCGCATATACCCACTCGCGAAGCCTGGACAATGCGCCGGAGGAGTTGGAGAGCAACTCAGGCGGTGCGCCGGACGGCCGCAACTTCGCCGCATGGTACGGCCCCAGTGACTTCGATATTCCGCATCGTGTCTCCCTGAACTACGTTTACGACTTGCCCTTCGGTCACGGAAAATCCATGCTGAGCAAGGGTGCACTAGCATGGGTTCTCGGCGACTGGCGCACCTCCGGCGTCTACACGTATTACAGTGGACATCCCTTCCAGGTGAATACCGGCTCGCTGAATGCATCACTCGACCCATTTGGCCAGGCGACTGCCCCGCCAAACCTGATCGGTAAGCCAAAGCTCGTCGGCGATCCGGACTGCTGGTTTTACGGCAGCAAGAGCAAGCTCTGCGCAGCCAGGGCGCCCGGTCAGACGGACGCGTATGCCGCGGCGCCCGCCGGCGTCATCGGGAATGTTGGCCGCAACACGCTGCGCGGTCCTCGCATCAGCGTCTTCGATGCATCCCTGCTGAAGGAGTTTCCAATCCGCGAAACGGCGAACGTCGAATTCCGTTGGGAGGTCTTCAATATCGCCAACACGCCGGAATTCGGTCAGCCAAATGGCAACATCACAAGCGGTGCAGTCGGGCAGATCACCACGCTTTCTGGAGATCCGCGCGTCATGCAGTTTGCACTACGCCTCTCCTTCTAGTGAGATCGCAGTTGACTATCGGCGGAGCGGAAAACCGCTCCGCCGCTCCACTCCGGCACCGTTGGCCAACCGCGCCTATCAACCTGCAATGAGTTCGAGCTGATGGATGCCGACGTCACCCTTGCTATGTGACGGGGAAGCCGGATTGCGGCCATGACCGGGGCTCCCGGCGAGCACGATTTTCGCTCGCTGGGGTGGAGGACTATATTGCCGTGTCGAACAGCCCATGACCCTCTTGAAGGCTGTGCTGAAGGCGCTTTCAGATTCGTAACCGAGCGACAGAGCAATAGCGGAAATGGGATCGCTGGAATTCGTCAGCCTGTCTCCGGCCAGCAGCATGCGCCAGCGCGTCAGGTATTCCATGGGTGACGCCCCCACCGTCTGTTTGAATTTCAGGGCAAAGGTCGATCGCGACATGCCGGCACGCTCCGCCAGCTTCTGTACCGTCCAGTCATGCCCCGGATCGTCGTGCATAGAGTGGATCGCCGCACTCATCTGTTTATCTGCCAGGGCGAAGAGCCACCCAACGCCGCCACTCAGCCCTTCCGCCAGATGCAGCCGCAGGGCCTGAACCAGGATCATGTAGGCGAGCTGTTGTGCCACCAGAAAGCCGCCCGGCTGCCGCTCGCTTAGCTCCTGCCTCATCCGCTCCAGTGACCAGCGCATCGTTGCCTTATCCGATTCTTTCCGGATATGCACAATGGGTGGTAGTACCCCCAACAGGATGCCGGCATGACTGCCGGTAAAGGCAAAGTACCCGCCGACGCCAAAGCAATCCCCGCCGCCGTTGCAGGAGGCGATTCCACCATTCAGCGGGAGCGGGAACATCGTGTGAGCATCGACAGACGCTAAAGTCAGATCGCTTGTCAGGCGGAAAGGCCAGCCACGCGGCAGCAGGAAGCAATCTCCCGTCGTGAGGCGCACCGCGTCGGGAACGCCCTCCACGGAGAGCCAGCACTGGCCGGAAACCACGGCGTAGCATTTGATGCCTTCATGCTGGCCGAAACGGATGGACCATTCCCCACCCATATCAAAGCCGCCGGCCATATAAGTGCGCGGCTTCAGCAGCGACAGCACATCTGAGAGCGGGTCCATAAGCGATATCGGGTACTGCGGACGATCGCGAAGATAATACGGACTCTCTAGATAGATCGTATTTCCCCAATCCCCATCTTGATAATAACCGGGCCGCAAAGTCGGTCCCGTCATGAAGTCTTCTAAAGGAGAAGTCGTTTATGCGTGTTTTCGTCACCGGTGCGACAGGTTTTGTCGGTTCAGCCATTGTTCCGGAACTCATCAACGCGGGCCATCAGGTGGTCGGCCTCGCGCGCTCAGATGCGGGCGCCAAGTCTCTTCTCGCCGCCGGTGCCCAGGTGCATCGAGGTGATCTGGAAGACCTGGAAAGCCTGCGCAGTGGAGCAGCAATGTCGGATGGCGTGATCCACTGCGCCTTCAACCATGACTTCTCGAAGTTCGCAGCCAACTGTGAGATGGACAGGCGCGCCATCGAGGCGATGGGCGACGTGCTTGTCGGCTCGGACCGCCCCCTGCTCATCACCTCCGGGACTGGAATGGGGAACGCTGTTCCAGGTCAACCCGCAACTGAAGACCATTTCGATCCCAACCACCCGAATCCTCGTAAAGCTTCGGAAGTGGCAGGGGCTTCCGTGGCGGATCGTGGTGTGAACGTGTCGGTGGTACGTCTTCCTCAGGTCCATGACACGGTCAAGCAGGGCCTCATCACCTACGCGGTCCAACTAGCTCGTGAGAAGGGGGTCTCGGCGTACATAGGTGACGGACTCAATCGCTGGCCGGCGGCGCATGTTCTCGATGTTGCCCATCTCTACAGGCTTGCGTTGGAGAAGCACAAAGCAGACAGCAGGCACAATGCGGTCGCTGAAGAGGGAGTATCGATGCGGGAGATCACTGAAGTCATTGGCCGAGGCCTGAAATTGCCAGTGGTCAGCCTCTCTCCGGAGGAAGCGCCAGCTCATTTTGGCTGGCTCGCGATGTTCGCCGGCTTCGATATGCCAGCTTCAAGCGCACAAACCCGGCAACGGTTGGGATGGCGCCCGACCGGACCTGGCTTGATTGCCGATCTCGAACAAATGCGCTACTTCGAAGTCTGAACAAACTACGTACCTGCGGCGCCTTTGCGCTGCAGGTACGCAGATGCGACGTGGAGTCCAGTCACAATTGCGACAGAATTCTTCGTGATGTTCCTCCATGACTGCTATGTCGTGCAGATCTGTTTATGAGCGCGCCGGTTTATGAAGCAACTCAGGTAAACGGGAAGTTAAGAAAAGGTGTCCTGCTTTTATTCATCGCAAGTTTCGCGGTCTGCCTGCTTTCGAATCCCACAAAACATCCCCGCTACACGTTGGTGCTTCCGGACGGTTACATTGGCTGGGTTCAGGTGATAGTCAATAACCCAAAGCGGTGAGCCTTGGGTGGCGCAACAGCGCTTATGGGATTGTGTTCCAGAATCAGGCGTGCCCACAATACTATGTGCACAAGCGATACGCCTTGCCATGCCAAATCTGGTTCCCTGGTATAGAACTCTGAATAGCCCAGTGCTCAATTTCGAGAAAACCCGAACTGAATTCCAGGAAATACTGGCAAAGCCCATTCGCGACCTCGGGCTCAAACTCGAGGGTTCTCCGCTTGAACGATTCGTTCAGCAGCTTTATCGCGAACTGGAAGCCAAAGGCATCCACAAGTTCCGTCCGCTTTGTTATCTCACCGATGAATGGGGATGTCCCTCTGGCGAGCCCGTCATCGGCATTCCGTTCTATCTGGCCAACCCGGACCTGGCACAGCTTGAGCGCGATATGAACGACCTGGAAGACGCTCGCGAGATCATGATGTACATGCGTCATGAGGCCGGGCACGCATTCAATTACGCGCACCAGCTATACAAGTCGGCTGAGTGGCGCGATCTCTTCGGTTCGTTTCGCCGCGCATATCGCGATAATTACCGTCCCATACCGTTCTCGCGGAAGTTTGTTCGCCACATGGCCGGGTGGTACGCGCAGAAGCATCCGGATGAAGATTTCGCAGAAACGTTCGCGGTCTGGCTCACGCCTCGCTCGCAATGGCGAAAGCGCTACAAGGGTTGGGACGCGCTGGCCAAGCTCCAATACGTCGATCGCACGGCGCGAAAAATCGGAGATGTCGAACCCATCCGGCGTCGTGGCCGCACCGACATCACGGTCGATGAGATGGAATCGACGGTCGGCGAGTTCTATCGTCTCAGCCTGCCGGAGGAGATTCCGGTGCAGGAACTCGCGCTGGATGCCGACCTGGCGGACATCTTCAATATCTCCCGCAAGCGACGTAAGGGCGTGCGACCCGCCCAGGACATGCTGCGTCAGCATCGCAAGC
>JAUTWX010000150.1 GCA_030838385.1 Acidobacteriaceae bacterium | reverse complement strand
CTGGTCGGTGCAGGCTTCGGCGGGATGGTCGAGGATGGGGTGGAGTTTCCTGGTTGCCAGCGTCGCATTGAAGAAGCGGGCGGGCGGCGCGGATGCTCCGCCCTGGTCGACGCGGCGCTTGATCCAGACCTCTCCGGCGCGGCCGTTCTGCCAGTCGGTGAAGAGGGAGACGCTGTAGCCTGCGCCCATGATCTCGGGTAGGTGGTGCTCGAGTTCGCTAAAAGGCAGATCCTGGTAGACAACCTGGGTCATGTCGAATCGTGGCTGTATCTGGAGTGTCAGATGAGTGACGACACCGAGCGCTCCAAGACCTACAACACTCCCGGCGAAGCGATCGCCGTCCTTATCGCGAGAAAGCATGTGGACAGATCCATCGGCGGCGACTAATTCCACCGCCTTCACTGCGGTCGCGAGATTGCCGTTGCCCATTCCAGAGCCGTGGGTTGCGGTCGCGCAGGCGCCGCCGACCGAGATGTGCGGCAGCGACGCCATGTTAGAGAGCGCGAAGCCCTTCGCGTCGAGCAGGACGGCCAGGTCTCCGTAGCGGATGCCCGCCCCTACGGTGACGGTGGAGGCCTTCGCATCGAGGGTCACGTCCTTAAGCTTTAGAGTAGAAATCTGGGCGATCTGCGAATCGGCGATGCCGTTGAATGAGTGCCGAGTGCCGAGGGCGCGGACTCCGGCAACACTGCGAACCGCGTCCTGAGTTTCTGCGACCGATGCAGGCTGAAGGACCCTATTGGTCGAGTAGTGATAGTTCCCGGACCAGTTGGTTCTGGGAACGGAATCATCCGCGAATGCCTTGTCCTCGTTCAACCCCATCATCAGCGCCGCAGCCGTGGCGGCCGAACCCTTCAGAAAGTCGCGCTTGTCCAAAAGGCCTCCCCGAATACAGGACCGATTGTAAGCCCGGCAAAGTCAAATAGGGCAATCCTTCCCCAAGCCGTAAGGGACGAGTTGCCGACGATGGAGGAGCTGTAGCTGACCACCGGTGTGTGTTCCGGTCCTGATTTGTTACGACTTTCGGATATCAAACACCCAATCCCTGCCGCCCAAGGGTCAGAAGTAGTATCTCTCGTCGGCCCATTTGAAAGGAGCCGAAGGCCGCCGTCCGCGAAGCAGATAGATGTTCTTGTGCTCGAAGGGCATTGCCCATGGATTGTCCAGACGGCCGACTATCTCGACCGACCGATACTTCTGCGATACGGCCTCAGGGGTATCGCCGATCACTGCGATGACGACATTGGGATCGCAGCCATGGGTTCCCTACAGCCAATAGTTGTTATGACCGCTTATTGCTTGCGGCAGGCGCAGGTGCTGCCCCGCATCCTGGCCGGGACGGAGGAAATCGAGTGCGCCCGCCTCCCCATAGTTGCTACCGAAGATGCAGACGCGCCGTTGATCTTGCGGTGAGAGTGATCGAAATGTGTTCAGAACGACGCTCACCTCCTGCTGCCAGCCGAAGCGATCCGCGTAGAACTGCGGTAAAGGACCTGTGGTCGCGGTCTCCATCTTGTCCCCGTGCAAGTGCAACGCTGTGGTGTCTCGCACCCAGGAGGCGGGCTGCAGCACCGGTGAACTCATCGGCAGGATGATCAGGCTTGTGACCAGCAGGACAGCCTCGAAGATCGGAAAGGCCACGATGCGGTTGCGCTGCACGCCGCGCGAGGCCGAAAACCGACGCTCCCAGGCGATACCGCCGGCGGCGAAGTAGGCAGGGTAGATAGCGGCGAGGTAATAATCTTTGGCGTGCAGGACCAGCATGATAGCGAAGAAGAACAGGTAGGTCAGACCGAGCCAGCGTCCGTCGCGTATGGACTTTGCATGCAGGAGTGCCACGACACCTGGAATCCAAAGGAGCGCATTGACTGGCTGCATATTGGTGAATTGGGCCAGGAAGAACTGGATTGGAGTCAGGACGATGTTCTTGTGCCCGCTCTGACCGTTGCGGAGGAATTCGAGTGGCGGCCAATGGTTGTGGATCTGCCAAAGCACATTGGGCAGCGCGATCAGGATCATCAGCGCGAGACTGGCTGCGGCCCACCGCGAGCCGAGTACTCGGCGCTGCGGCGTCAGCAGCAGGCCTAGCCCCACAGCCACCAAGAAGAAGATCATGGACGGTTTGTTCAGCAGACCCACTCCTGCGGATACGCCAAAGACGAGCCACCAGAAGCGTTGGGAGTGGCCGCGTAGCATCAGAACCACGGCGAGCACACAGGTCATCCAGAAGACCGGCTCGAAGGAATTCATCGAGAGATAGCCATCGGTGCCGATGTATTGAGGGCAGACGATCAAGCCGAACATGGCCAGTGCCTGTGCGGGACGCCTTCCGCCGAACGCCCACGCGATTACGCCGGTGAGAAAGATAGCGGCGGCGCCGGCGGCGGCTGAAAAGACGCGGATGGCGAATACCGAATCTCCGAAGAGCACTTCGCCGAGCCGCGCCTGCAAGGCGACGATTGGTCCGTGGTCGACATAGCCCCAGGCCAGATGGCGTCCGCAGGCGATGTAGTAGAACTCATCGCGGAAATAGCCGTAGCCCAGGTGCTCGGTCCACAACGTGAGAGCAAACTGAAGCGCCAGCTTGACGGCCGCGAAGATCACGGCCAGGCGCAGAGCCTGGTGTAACGTCGAGTCGGCAGGGCGAACCACGGTGGTGGATGTCATAGATTGTAACCGGGAGTACGCAGCTGCGTGGCGGCCTGTTCCCTGGACGGCATTGCACCGTTGCGTCTGTGCCAACTCAATGTGGAGGTGTGGATTATCTGCCGGGGGCGCATCGCTTAAGTATGCGGCACACCATCACTTCGTTCAGAACCGAGGCTCGTATCGTTTGCAAAACGGAGGCGACACCCAGATAAGTCGTTCAAGGCGGCTTGTGTGAAGTCATGCATTACTCCCGGATTACGGGCAAACCGGACGTTACTCTCCTGTTGCTCAGACCGGAGTCGCCATGCAGGCGCGCGGTTGCGGTTCGGTTCAGGACGATGTCTGGTTC
>JAUTWX010000139.1 GCA_030838385.1 Acidobacteriaceae bacterium | reverse complement strand
TGTCGAGCGGAGCTGAGCCCTGCTCGACCATCAAGGTTTCGGTCGCGCTGGCGGCTCTCGAAGAGGGCATCGTCACCAAGGACACGCCAGTGAACCTGGGCGGATGGTCGATGACCATGACCGAGGCGCTGGCTCACTCCAACAATCTGTATTTTGAGACCATGGGACGCCGGCTGGGCTTTGAGCGCGTTCGCCACTACGCGAACCGATTTGGTCTGGGCGAGCTGGCCGGTTGGAACATCCCGGGTGAGCAGTTGGGTGTGTACCCCAACCAGGAATTGCCCGAGAAGCTGGGCGGCGTGGGCCGCATGTGCTCCTTCGGCCAGAGCATCTCGATGACGCCGCTGCAACTGGGCGCGCTGACGGCCGCGATTGCGAACGGCGGCACGCTCTACTATCTGCAGCATCCCACCACGCCTGCAGAGGCGGTCAACTTCGCGCCGCGTGTAAAGCGCGTGCTGGACATCAAGCCATTTATTCCGGACGTCGCCAGCGGCATGGGTGGCGCAGTGGCCTATGGCACGGCACGCTCGCTGCGCGCCAGCTTCCGCGAGCTGCCGGTGCTGGGCAAGACCGGTACCTGCTCTGACAACGGGACGCGCTTTGGCTGGTTCACCTCGTATGCGGACACCAACTATGGCCGCATCGTGACCGTGTTCTTCCTCGAAGGCGGACGCCCGACCTTCGGCCCCAAGGCCGCGGAGCTGACCGGCGTCTTCTACCGCAATTTGTGGGATCACAGCTACTTTGCAGAGAAGAATCCCTCGGATGCCCCGGCGGCGGGCGCTATGGGCCAGCCGTCTCCGGCGACCGGCGTCATCCAGTAAGAGCTTTCATCCGATTGTCGTGACGGCCTCCCACTGCGGAGGCCGTTATCATTTTTAGAATGAAACTGCATCCCACTCCAGCATGAAGATCCTGACCGCGGCAGAGATGCGTGCCGCCGATGCAGCTACGACGGCGGAGCACGGCATACCATCCATGTCGCTGATGGAGAATGCCGGCGCGGCGGTGGCCCGATTTGTACTGCAGCAACTGTCTGAGGCGGCGCGGGATCGGATGCGCATTGTGGTGCTCTGCGGGAAAGGCAACAATGGCGGTGACGGATTTGTGGCCGCGCGCATTCTGGCGGAGGCCGGGTGTGATGTCGCCGTGCTGTTGCTGGGGCGTGCTGCGGATGTAAAGGGCGATGCGCGTACGGCGCTGGAGCGGCTGAGCGCCGCGGATCTGGTACCGCTGGAGGCTCCGGATGAAGCCGCGCTTGCGCGGCGGGAGATTACGGAGTTGCTGAGTGGTGCAGATCTGTTTCTGGATGCGATGCTGGGCACCGGCTTCCGGCCGCCCATGCGAGGTATTGCCGTGGACTTGGGCGAGTGGCTGACCGCCCACCGCGAGACGTCGGTGGTGAGCGTGGATCTGCCTTCCGGCTGGGATGCGGACAGTCGAGAGATGCAGCAGCAGGGTGCCTACCGCTCGGACGCGGTGGTGACGTTTACCGCGCCCAAGCTGGCGCATGTATTTGGCTTTCTCACCCGCGGCCCGGTGGTGGTTGCGGAGATCGGCTCGCCCGATGACGTTGTGAAGTCCACTACTGGGCTGCATTGGGCGGGAAGCGCCAAGCGCATGACCGAAACGCCGCGCTGGCCGGACAGCAACAAGGGCAAGTTTGGTCACGTAGGCATCATCACGGGGGCGCGTGGCCGCGCTGGGGCCGCCGCGATGGCCGGCTATGCCGCACTTCGGGCGGGGGCGGGCCTCGTGACGGCATCCGTACCGGAATCGATCCTGAACACGGTTGCGGCCATCGCACCGGAGCTCATGACCGAGCCGCTGGCCGAAACAACAAAGGGCAGCATTGCGCTGCGCAATCTGGACGGCGAGCGAGGCCGCGCACTCCTGGAGAAGCGGTCGGTGGTGGCCATCGGGCCTGGCCTGGGGCAGGAACCGGAGGCGCAGCAGTTTGCACTGCGGCTTATCGAACTATGTGGGGATGCGAAGTCGCCGATCCCGATGGTGCTCGACGCCGACTGCCTGAACGCGATCGCGCAGCACAACTACAAGCTTGACGGTCGCGGCCGCACCATCGTGCTGACGCCGCATCCGGGCGAGATGGCGCGGCTGGTCGGCAAGTCCATTGCCGAGACCGAAGCGGACCGCGAAGGCATTGCGCGCGCCTATGCCACGGAGCACCAAGTCACGCTGGTGTTGAAGGGCTGGCGCACGCTGATTGCACATCCCGATGGCCGCATCGCGGTCAATACGACCGGCAATCCTGGCCTCGCAAAGGGTGGCAGCGGCGACATCCTGACCGGCATCACCGCGGCGATGCTCGCGCAGTACAGAGACGACGCGGCTGAGGCGGTCGAGGCGGCGGTTTACCTGCACGGAGTCGCGGCAGATTTCGCTGTCGTCGAGCGCGATGAGCACACGCTGCTGGCAACCGAAGTGTGCATGTATCTCGACCACGCCTTTCGTTTCCGCGCCATGCAGCGCGACGGAATTACCTGGTTGCAGGGACTGCCGGGTATGCTGAAGCGGCAGAGACATGAGGGCACCCGATGACCGCAGCGCCGACCGAGTTCGTGACTCACAGCAGCGCGGAGACGATCGAGGTTGGGCGGAAACTGGCGGCTCTATTGGTGCCCCCGCAGTTTCTGATCCTGCGCGGCGATCTGGGCGCAGGCAAGACCACGTTGGTGAAGGGGATTGTCGAGGCGCTCGACGCAGCAGATGCGGACGAGGTAACGAGCCCGACCTTTACTCTGGTGCATGAATACGAGGGCACGCGCGAAAGCGACGGCAAGCGCACGCCGGTGCGGCTCTATCACCTGGACCTCTACCGCATCGAGAGCGAGCGCCAGTTGGAGACGCTGGGGCTGGACGACCTGCAGACCAATGACAGCATCGTGCTGGTGGAGTGGGGGGAGAAGTTTCCCAGCGTGGTGAGGCGCAGCCAAGGGGAGATTGTGATGACTTCGCTCGATGGCGACGCGCGGCGGATCAAGCTCAACATGAAGCCATCGCCCGCCCCTGTTACTGCTAAAAGCCCATGATGTTGTAGCCGCAGTCGACGTAGGTGACTTCGCCGGTGATGCCGCTGGCGAGGTCGGATGCGAGGAAGAGTGCGGTCGAGCCGACTTCCGACTGCTGGACATTGCGTCCCAGCGGCGAGCGCTCCTCGTGCGACTTCAGCATCAGACCCAGGCCGCCGATGGCGCGTGCGGCCAGCGTCTTGATAGGGCCGGCGGAGATGGCGTTGACGCGGATGTTCCTGCGGCCGAGGTCGGCGGCGAGATAGCGGACCGTGGCTTCCAGCGCGGCCTTGGCCACGCCCATCACGTTGTAATTGGGAACTACCTTGGTCGATCCGTAATAAGTGAGGGTCAGGATACTGCCGCCAGCCGTCATGAGCGGAGCAGCGGCGCGGCTGAGCGCGATCAGCGAATAGACGCTAATGTCATGCGCAATGCGGAAGTCCTCCCGCGAGGTCTGGAGGAAATCGTTCTTGAGCGCATCCGCGGGGGCGAAGCCGATGGAGTGGACCAGGATGTCCAGCTTGCCGTGCTTCTCCTTCAGAGTTGCGAATAGCCGGTCGATCTCGGCGTCGTTCGAGACGTCGCACTGATAGGCCTCGGCTCCGGGCAGCTCGGCGATCATGTCTTCGGCTTCCAGCTTCAGCCGCTCGTTCTGATAGGTGATCAGCAGCCGTGCGCCAGCCTGGTTCAGCTTCTGTGCGATGCCCCACGCGATACTCCGTTTGTTGGCTACTCCGAAGACAATGGCGGTGCGGTCTTTCAGATCGATCATGCGGTGCTTTCCTTCCCGTGAATCGCCCGGCACCAATGCTGATGTCCGCGCAAGGAGCAAGATTATCAGCTAGGAGAAAATGACGTTATTGGCGACGAAGCGAAAGAGGCAGCAATGTCGTCATCCGCCGAGGTCGATCAGCTCGACTCCGTCGATGGTCCGGCCCAGAAAGCGTGTGCCGAGCGTGCGGAACTTCTCCACTGAATCCGTTGCATAGAAACGAACCGCGGGCTCGCGCTGTGCGGATGATTCCAATGCCAGCCGGACCACTACCTGTTCTGCGGTTACCTGAGCGGAGTCGATCACGCGGACAGCAGGGCCGCTGTCGCGCTCGCGCAGCGTTGCGTCGATGACGCCTCGCAGCAGCGGGTAGTGGGTGCAGCCCAGCACCAGCGTGTCTGCCGTCATTCCGGCCGCGGCTGCGTGCGATAGAAGATCGTCGAGATAGATGCCGACGATTTCGCGCGTCACCGGATGTTCGATCCAGCCCTCCTCGACCAGCGGCACAAGCAGCGGGCAGGCCTTCTCGATGGCGCGAAGGCCGCGCTCGCGGCAGGCGGCCGAGTAGGCATGGCTCTCGACTGTTGCGGCGGTTGCGATGACCATGACATCGCCTGTCTCCGAGCTTTGAAGTGCGGCCGTGGCGCCGGTTTCGATCACGCCGATAACCGGCACGTCCACCGCGGCGCGCAGAGCATCGAGTGCGAGGGCGCTGGCGGTGTTGCAGGCGATCACCAGCGCCTCGGCGCCTTGGGCGACCAGAAAGCGTGCGCTTGAGACGGCGTATCGCGCGACCGTGGCCCGGGACTTGGAGCCGTAGGGCAGGCGTGCGGTGTCGCCAAGGTAGAGATAGTCTGCCGCGGAGGCCTGGGTGAGCAGAGCGCCGAGCACGGTGAGGCCGCCTACGCCGGAGTCGAAGACGCCGATGGTGGGGACGCGCGGGGTCATTTTGCCTCCGCTGCGGGCGGTGGCGGGGCAGCGCTGGAGGCCAGATACGTGCGGGTCAGGTCGGCGTGTCCGGCGAGCGTGTCGCGCGGCGCGCCGTCCACCAGGAACCGTACTTGCGCTACTTCGGGCATGTTCGCGTGCAGCGTGCCGATGAGCGAGAGCAGGGTCATGGTCTCGGTTTCGATGCCCGACGGATGCGCCTGCAGCAGGCCGCTGCTCAGGTTCACCACGGCCAGCGTGCCGCCGGTTGTGCCTGCGGGCAGAGGCATTAGAAAGACATCGTCCACGCCGGCATTCGCGGCGATGGGGTGAGCAGAACCGGGCTTGGCGTACTCGGCGAGAAGCTGGTTGAGCAGGTATTGGGCACGTGCATGGGGCTCGGTGGGAAGCGCGATGCGGCGATCGGTGTTCACCAGCGATCCGTCCGTATCGTTGGCGAGCATCAGGGTGACATCGTTCGCCGGCATGGCGCTGGGCGGCGTCAGCGGGACCGCATCTGCGGCGGCCTGCAGCTTGTCCGAAGCGCGTTCGCGCATGCGGATGAGGAAGATGGCCATCACCGCGGAGACCAGCAGCAGCACCCACAGCAGCACGCGTTGGTAGCGGGGAATCATGGCTGCGCCGCCCAGTCGTGCCGCCAGCCTTCGATGGCCGCCGCCAGTCCGGCCAAGATGCGGGATTGGTAGTCAGGATCGGTAAGCTCGGTAGTTACGGCGCCGTCCTTGGTCAACGGCGCAATCTCTACGGCCGCGGACGGGCAGGTCATGTTGTCGAGAGGTTGCATCGCGGTGCGGCCGAGGGTCACCGGCACACCGGCGTGGGTCATGGCGGTATTGATCTCGGCGGCCCAGCGCAGGCTTTTTTGCAGGTAGGCGGCTTGCGCCTGATCCCAGGGGAGAAACGCGGTGGGCTGCGCGGGCGGCAGAGACGACGTGAAGAGGTGGATACCGCTGCCGCTGTCGGAAGCGTGCAGGATGAGGCACGCGGCGGGCTTATGCGCGTTCGCCATCGCGGCGCGTTTCGCTGGCGGCAGGGTCACATCGCTCTCGCGCGTGGTAAGTACGGGAATACCGCGCGCGGAGAGCATGGAACGCAAGCGGATGGAGAGCGCGAGCACGAGGTCCTTCTCGTCGAGATGCGCGGCCAGGTGCGCACCCGTATCCGCGCCGCCATGGGCTGCATCGAGAACGACGAGAAATTGCGGCTGCACTGCGGCAGAGGAGCGCGGCGGCAGCGTGGGCTGCTGTTGCGCCTGCGCCTGCAACGGCGAAACAAGTGCGGAGAGAGATGCGGCGAGCGCGCAGACGAAAAGCGTAAGGCAGCGAGCGAGGTAAGTCCTCGCCCGCCGGCATGCGTCAGTCCAGCGCATAGATGGCGAGGCCGCTCAAAAGCTTGGGATAGAAGTCGGTGGACTTCTGCGGCATCACCTCGCCGTTGAATGCGATCTCACGCAGCTCCTGCAGGGTGGCGGGGTTCATCAGGAACGCTGCCTGGGCTGTTCCCCTGGTCACCTGCTCGACGGCTTCTGCGGCATCGCGCAGATAGCGCAGGTTGCGCTGCTCGCGGATGGACTCCTCGGAGAGGCCGAGCAACTGCTCCAGCACCAGCCCGTGGAGCTGCGCGACATCAAGCTGACGCTGCCGCTCGGGCAGTTGCGCCAGAGCCTGCTGCACTGCATCCGGCCGAGCCTTCAGCAGATAGGAGCCGCTGGCCAGAACGGCGACGAAGGCCGTGCTCTCGCTCCCTTCGGCAAGCTTCGCAGTGAGCTGCGGGGCCTCGGCAGCGGTCAATTTCTCGATGTCGAAATAGGGCGCGGCGCGTTCAAGGAAGACCTCGGGGCGAAAACCTTCGAGGTCGAAGACGACGCGATGGGTAGGCAGGATGAGCAATCCCTCGCTATCCATGTTCACGAAGGTCATCATCACCGCGGCTTCGGGATACGGCGGGTGCGGCAAAGTGGATGACAGATCGCGCTCGCGGGTGTGATGCACGTACGCGGGAGCATATTCCTTGCCGTAGTTCAGCGCGGTCTCGTAGCGATGGTGGCCGTCGGCGATGATCAGTTTTTTGTCGCTCATGGAGCCGATGACCAGGCGAAGCGAGTGCGGATCGGTGATGCGGGAGACGCGATGCAGCACGCCGTAGTCGTCGGTCACGTCGACCTGCGGCTGGAAGTTCTGAAAGAGGATTTTTTCAATGCTCTGGGCCGGGTCGGAGTAGAGCATGAAGATCTGGCCGAAGTGCGCGCGTGTGGCCTTCAGCAAATTCAGGCGATCGCTTTTGGGCTTGGATAACGTCTGCTCGTGACGAAAGACCACTTTGGACGCATAGTCCTCCAAGCCGCCGAGTGCGATGAAACCACGGCGCTCGCACACCTCGCCCGGCCGTCCGGGAACCTGGAAACGCTGCGAGTAGGCGAAGATCGACGGATCGTTGTCGGTCTGCAGGACGCCCTTCTCCCGCCATTCGTGAAAGTCATTTGCGGCGCGGGTGTACACGTCGTTGATGCCGGGCTCATCAAAGAGCTCAGGCAGGCCGAGGATGATGCGCACCAGGTTATAGGGACTTCGTCCGTAGTAGACCTGCTGCATCGCCGGCGTGATCTTGTCGTAGGGCTGTGTGACCACGTCTTCGATGCGAACGGCGGTTGGATTGTAGCGCGTGGCGCGGAAGGGATAGATGCGTGCCATCAGTTTTGGCGATTGTACTAGACTGCGCGCAGCAAGCCAGGAACTCTGAGATAGGCAACGAGATAACACAACAGAAGAGAGAGGGCTGAGCAGAGGCATGCGGATTGCCTTTGTCACCTTTCGGCTGGGGTGACATTCGCGTGACAATTGCACGCTGAAATTTCTGCATGGGCTATGCTGGGCGCCATCGTGTAGCATGGCGCTCATTAGGGATTGCCGCATGGTGTCCACGTCTAAAGGCTGGTTCCTGTCGCGGCTCGCTCGCCACAGCCGAGAGTTTCGCACGCTGCTCATGGTGCTGGCGCTGGCCTGCCCAGTGCTGATCTATCCAGGACTGATTCATCCGCTGCATGCGCAGGACGATCCTCTCAACCAGATTCACGTCACGCCACCGCCGCCGAAGCCAGCACCGCCCACGGGCCCTCCGCCGCTGGAGGGGAAGGCTGCGCTGCGCGCGCGCGCGGGAGAGCGGATCCGCGTCGATGTGAATCTGGTGCTCATCCCGCTGACCGTGACCGATCCGTTGAACCGGCTGGTGACGGGACTCGAGAGAAAGGAGTTCTTTCTCTACGAGAACAACAATCAGCAGGAGATCAAAACCTTCTCCGCGGAGGATGCGCCGGTTTCTATCGGCATCATCATGGACCTGAGCGGCAGCATGACCAACAAGGTGGTGCGCGCGCGCGAGTCGATCATCGAGTTTCTCCGCACCTCCAATCCGCAGGATGAGTTTTTCATTATCGGGTTCAACGATCGTCCCGAGTTGATCGAGGACTTTACTTCGTCCATCGACGACATCGAAGCGCGGCTGCAGACGGTGCGGGCCGGCCATCGCACGGCTCTGCTCGATGCCATCTACTACGGCGTGAACAAGATGAAGCAGGCGCGCTTCCAGCGTAAGGCGATCCTGATCGTCTCCGACGGCGGCGATAATCGCAGCCGCTACACCGAGAACGAAGTAAGAAACCTGGTGCGCGAGTCGGACACGGAGTTGTTCGCCATCGGAATCTTCGACGCGTATGCCGCCACCAGCGAGGAGCGCAACGGTCCACTGCTGCTGCATGACCTGAGCGAGGAGACCGGCGGGCAGCTCTTTCGCGTGGACGATGTCTCGGATATGACCGACATTGCGACCAAGATCAGTGCCGAGCTGCGCAACCAGTACGTGGTCGGCTACAAGCCTGCCGACGCGAAACGCGATGGCAAATGGCGTAAAGTGAAGATAAAGCTGGTGCCACCCCCCGGGCTGCCGCCGCTTACCGTACATGCCCGAAGCGGATACTATGCACCCTCGCAATAGACCTTATTTGCGAAGCACGATAACACTCTTGTTTCTTCTGATATCCGGCGGTGCACTGGTGGCACAGCAGCCGCAGGCGCCCCCTTTGCCTGCGGAACAGCAGCCGCCGCTCAATGTCGATCGCGATCCGGTCCCGTCGCCCGGTCCGACTGGTGCCGCGCCCGGGGCCACGGCCATGCCGATACAACCGGGCCAAGTCGCCAAAGGAAAGAACGGCGGCTATACGCTGACGCGGGATGTTGACGAGGTGGTCCTGAATGCCACGGTAATCGACGATCATGGCCATCTGATTTCAGGGTTGCCCCTGGATGACTTTCACGCCTTCGAGGACGGCAAGCCCCAGGCCATTCGATCGGTCAAGGAGGAGGACGTCCCTGTGTCCATCGGCCTGTTGATCGACAACTCTGGGTCCATGCGCACCAAGCGGCAGGCGGTGAACGAGGCCGCGCTGGACATGGTGCGCGCGTCGAATCCGGAAGACGAGACCTTCGTGGTGAACTTCGCCGACGAGGCCTACATCGACCAGGACTTCACCAGCGATCTCAATAGGCTGCACGATGGCCTTTCGCACATCGATTCCAAAGGCGGGACCGCGCTCTACGATGCCGTGATAGCGTCCGCGGACTACATGTCCAAGAACGCGAAGAAGGCGAAGGATGTGCTGCTCATCATTACGGATGGCGAAGACAACGCCTCCGGCACCAACCTGGAGGAGACGGTGCGCCGCGTCCAGGACCTGCAGGGTCCGGTGGTCTACTCGATCGGGCTTCTGTTTGACGATTCCGGGGGTGGCGGACGCGAGTCGCACCGAGCTCGCCGTGCGCTGCAACTGCTCTCGGATGAGACCGGCGGACTGGCCTTCTTTCCCAAGAACCTGGGCCAGGTGGACGAGATCGCGGCGGAGGTGGCGCGAGATATTCGGAACCAGTACACGATCAGCTATCACTCCAGCAAACCTGCAAGCCTGGGCGGATATCGCGTGGTACACGTGGAGGCCAAGGCAAAGGGCAGCGGGAAGATATCAGTGCGCACCAAGCCGGGCTACTTCCCGCACGCGCAGGGTGCAGCCACCAGTAAGAAGCAATGAAACGCCCTAGAGCATACGCTTCAGGCGAAGCGTGACTCGTTCCGGCTTGCCGTTGCGTTCCAAATCCAGATGCACAATGGCGCCGGGCGCACTGCGCAGAGCGGCGGCGACGCTGCCCAGGTTTGCCGCGGCCAGCGGCTTGTCCTCCATGCGCACGAGAATATCCCCCGGCTGCACATGCGCTTCGGCGGCCGGCGAGCCGGGCGTCACGGCTGCGACCACTAGCTTGTGGTCTGCTGAGGAAGCCAGGGCGGAGGCGGTTAGCAGGATGCCGCTCATGTCCGCCTCGAATGGCTCGTGCCTGCGCTGGCTGGGCTCGACGTACAGCGACGCATAGCGCTGGTTCAGGACGAAATTAAAGCGGCTTAGAGCTTCGAGTCCCAGCACGCCGGCGAGGCGTGGATTCCCCGCCGCCGGGCCGCCGGCTTCCAACTCTGCGATCGGCGCGTGCAATGTGAGGGGGCCAAGTTGAAGCTCCTGGAGACGAACGAGTGTCGCCGCCGGTGCATTCGCGGTGGCTGGGCGCTGCAGCGTGGGGCCGGCGGCCAATCCGGGATGCGCAGCAACGAATCCGGATGCGAGCACGATGCCCGGTCCGGGCTGCGCGGTATCCACCAGGAAGAGGCCTGTGGCCTGTCCGCCGCCGGGCAGTGCAATGGTGCCCTCCACAAAGGGGAGCCCGCCGGCGCTGACGAGAGGCAGGCGCGTGGCGGACGAGGGGCAGATCTCCGGGCTGAGCAGCGCGGCCTGTTTGCGGTCGAAATCGACCGCCAGCGAGTAGCGAGTGAACTGCGGTTGGCCGAGCACCCCTGCGGTGGGGTGGCCGCTCAAGGCGTTGATGTAGGCCGTGGGAGCGAGCGAGAAGCTTTGCTGCGGGAAGATGCGCCTTGCAACTAGTAATGATGCGGTAGCGCCGGCGTTGTAGTTCGCGGCGTGTGCCACGTCTGGATCGAGACTGCTGGCAGCGGCTCCCGTATCCACAACGAAGGAGAGCTGCGGAGAGCCATCCACGCTGCCGGCGAGATACAGCAGCCCATTGTCCAGCAGGAATGGCACGGCGCCGTTGTACACGGTGATGCCGAGCGAGCCGGGTGGCGACTGCGCGTGTGCGCCGGCGGGAAGAAGAGGCCACGCGGTGAGCGTCACCGCAAGAACGACGTGCCGCCAGGGGCGAGCGAACATACAAGGAAGTATGCACGGCCCGGCGCGTGCTCGCGCAGCTTGTCCGTGCAGCCAATTCCGTGCAGCCAATTCCGCGCAGCCAATTCCGCGCAGTCCCGTTTCCATGGGATAGAGCATTTTCACTGTTACCGAGTACAGCGACACTCCGCGAAGTGTGGCTTTTCTTGACGGAAAAGCCACGCCGACAGCGGCGCTCTTGTACGCACCTACAGTGAAAATGCTCCAGCGGTCCGCGGGCAGGCGCGGCCGGCACTGCTACACTAGTCGGTTCTTTTATGCGGACTGAAGCCTCCACTCTCACCTTTCGCGGCGCACTGCGCGTTGCCGACGACATTACCGACCTGGTCGGCCAGACGCCGATGCTTCGGCTTACCCGGCTCTGTCGTCCGGAGATGGCGGAGGTTTTTGCGAAGCTCGAATTTCTGAACCCCGGCGGCAGCGTCAAAGACCGCGCCGCGCTGGGGATGATCCTGCGGGCGGAGCAGGAAGGCCTGATTGCGCCGGGCGCGCAGATCTTCGAAGCCACCGCAGGCAATACGGGCGTAGGACTGGCGCTGATCGGCGTGAACCGCGGCTACAAGGTGACGCTCTTTGTGCCCGAAGGCTTCGCCGAGGAAAAGTGCATCCTGATGCGCGGATTTGGCGCGAAGGTCATTCGCACGCCGGAGAAGGACGGCATGCAGGGGGCGATCGCCGAGGCGAAGGCCGCGCTGGCCCAGACTCCCGGCTCGTGGGGCGCATTTCAGTTTGAGAACCAGGCGAACCCGGACTTCCACGAAGCGACCACAGCGGCCGAGATATGGGAGCAGATGGAAGGCCGTGTGGATGCGCTGGTGGCGGGCATCGGCACCGGCGGGACCTTCACAGGCGTGGCGCGGGGATTGAAGAAACGTAATCCGCGGCTGGTGGCGATCGCGGTGGAGACGGAGGGCTCGATCCTGCAGGGCGGACCTCCGGGGCCGCATCGCGTGGAGGGCATTGGCGTCCACTTTATCCCCACTACCTTCCATCCGGAGCTGGCCGACGGCGTCATCATGGTCACGGACGACGATGCCTTCGCCATGGTGAAGCGACTGGCCGCCGAGGAGGGACTGCTCGGTGGCTCGAGCTCCGGCGCGGCGGTGCATGCCGCGCTCGAGGTGGCGCGAAAGCTCGGCCCAGGCAAGCGCATCGCGACCATCATCCCCGATTCGGCCGAGCGCTATTTGTCAAAAAACGTCTTCGACGGCGGCGTGTAAGAAGATCCGCACCCGAAAAGCGAGCTGGGGGCGGGCTTGAATGTCGCTGCGCCTTTCACAGACACTGAGTGCTCAGTCCACTCTGGAGATTTCATGAGCAATCCGCAGCATGGCTTTGCCACGCGCGCCATCCACGCCGGCCAGGAGCCGGAGGCTACCACCGGCGCCGTGAATGTGCCTATCTATCTCACCTCCACCTACGCGCAGCAGGAGATTGGTAAGAACAAGGGTTACGAATACTCGCGTGTTTCGAACCCGACGCGCACGGCGCTCGAACAGAATCTGGCGGCGCTGGAGGGTGGCAGCTCCGCGCACGTCTTCGCCAGCGGCATGGCGGCGATTTCGGCGCTGGTCGCGATGCTCAAAACCGGCGACCACGTCATCTGCGGATCGAATGTCTACGGCGGCACGCCGCGGCTGTTCAACCAGATTGTGGCGCACTATGGCATCGAGTTTACCTACGTCGATACCAGCGATCCGGAGAACGTCCGCCGCGCTCTTACTCCGCGCACGCGGCTGGTGCACATCGAGACGCCGACCAACCCGCTGATGCAATTGACCGACATCCGCGCCGTGAGTGCGTTGTGCCGCGAGCAGGCAAAGCGTGTCGGCGAGCCGGTCGACCTGTGCGTGGACAACACGTTCATGTCGCCATATTTTCAGCGGCCGATCGAGCTCGGCGCGGACGTAGTGATGCACTCGACGACGAAGTTCCTGAACGGCCACTCGGATGGATTGGGCGGTGTGCTGGTCGCGACACGGCCCGATCACGCAGAGCGCTTCGCGTTCGTCCAGAAATGCACGGGCGGCATCCTGTCGCCATTCGAGTCTTACCTGATCCTGCGTGGCGTGAAGACGCTGGCGGTACGCATGCGCCAGCACGACGCAAGCGGGCGGCAGATAGCGGCGTGGCTGGCGCAGCATCCTCGCATCGAGAAGGTCTTTTATCCGGGGCTGGCCGCGCATCCACAGCACGAGCTGGCGAAGCGGCAGATGTCGGGCTTTGGCGCGCTGATCACCTTTGAGACCGGCTCCCTAGAGCGTGCGAACGATGTGCTGAAGCGCGTGCGCGTGTGCACGCTGGGTGAGAGCCTGGGCGGCGTGGAGACGCTGATCTCGCATCCGGCGACCATGACCCACGCCGCGTTGGGCGAGGAGGGCCGCCGCAGGATCGGGCTCACCGATGGCATGGTGCGCATCTCGGTGGGCATCGAGGATGTCGAGGACCTGCTTGCGGATCTCGATCAGGCGCTGAAGGCGTAGAGGCGGTTCATGGGAATCCAGACATTGCTGTCTCGGACATTCCTGTCTTGGAGCAGCGGCAAGGACAGCGCCTGGACACTGCATACGCTGCGGCAGCAGGGCGTGTACGACGTGGTCGGCCTGCTCACAACTGTGAACAGTGCGTATGATCGCGTCGCGATGCACGGCACGCGTGCGTCTGTGCTGCGCGCACAGGCTGCCGCGGCAGGGTTGCCGTTGATCGAGCTGCCGCTGCCCTGGCCCTGTTCGAACGCGCAGTATGAGGCGGTCATGCGCGATGCATGCGCAGCCGCGGTGAGCGACGGCGTCGAAACGATGGCCTTTGGCGATCTCTACCTCGAGGATGTGCGGCGCTATCGCGAGGAGCGTCTGGCTGGAACCGGCATCACGCCGGTATTTCCGCTATGGGGTCGCGATACGCACGGGCTGGTGCGCGAGATGCTTGACGGCGGTCTGCGCGCGCGTGTCACGTGTGTCGATCCGCGCAAACTTCCGGCGTCGTTCGCAGGGCGGGAGCTGGACGCATCCTTGCTGGCGGAGTTGCCGCCCGGTACCGACCCATGCGCGGAGAATGGCGAGTTTCACACGTGCGCGTACGCCGGTCCGATGTTTGCGAAGCCGATCCCGCTGGTCCCCGGTGCGGTCGAACAACACGGCGACTTCGTCTTTGCGGATTTCACGCTGGAGTGAAGCGGCTCACAGCTAGTCAGGGCGCTTCAGCCGGAAGAGCACCGTGCCCGGATCCTTGCCGTTTCCGTCGAAGATGAATCCGCACTTGCGCAGCACGCCGATCGACGCCGCGAGATGCGGATAGGTCTGGGCACACACGGACTGCACGTGGCTGTAGGTGAAGATCCAGGGTACGAGGGCGTTGATCGCTTCGGTGACGTACCCGTGACGACGAAACTCGTTGAGGATGGAGTAGCCGATCTCCACGTCGTCCAGTGTTTCGGGAGGCTCGGTGCACCCGCACCCGCCGATCACCAGGGGCGGTGCGCCCACAGCCTGCTTCAGCTTGACGTAACGGCACCACCCGCGATAGTGGGGATGGCGATGAACGCGCTCATACAGGTAGTCGATGGCCCTCTGATCCCAGTACTGCGGCGGCCAGGTGTCTGGCACGACAGCATCGAGAAGCTCGCCCAGCCCCTGCCCGTTCCGGTCAGCTTGAAGCATCGCCTCGGTCACGCCGATGAGGAGGAGGCGTGGCGTCTCGATGGGTTGTTCTGCGGAGAGCGCACGCCGCATCGGCGTTTGCATGGGGGATTCTCCTGTGAGGGGTGAGCAGGGTGGGGTGGCGTGGGTTGAGGCCGCGTGTCCCAAGTATTCACCGGAGAGCAGGCAGTGGCGAGACCACGCTACCATTGCCAGGCATAATCGGCAATCGGTGAGAGCGGGCTTGTCGAAGGAAAGCCCTACCGCCCGCTTATGGAGCGCGGCATGGTAGGATCATAGGTTTTCCCGGAGATCCTTCGATGACTGCAACCACCCTCCCCAACGCAGCCAGCCACTCCTTTCGCCCGACCGAGGAGCAGGAGCAACTACGCCGCGAGATACGCACCTTTGCCGCCAAGGAGATCGCACCGCATGTGATGGAGTGGGACGAGGCGAGCGAGTTTCCCTCGTCGGTGGTGAAGCAGCTTGGCCAGATGGGGCTGCTGGGCATGCTCATGCCCGCCGAACTGGGCGGCGCGGAGCTGGGCTATGTCGATTACATGATGGCGATCGAAGAGATTTCCGCTGTCGATGGCTCGATCGGCATCATCATGGCCGCGCATAACTCCCTCGGCCTGAATCACATCTACCTAGCGGGCAACGAGGAACAGCACCGGCGCTACATTCCAAAGCTCGCTACCGGTGAGTGGCTGGCCGCGTGGGGGCTGACGGAGCCCGGCTCCGGCTCGGATGCGGCGGGTGCGCGCACCACCGCGGTCCGCAAAGGCGACCGCTGGGTGCTGAACGGTACCAAGACGTTCATCACCAATGGCGGCCATGCCGATGCTGTCGTGGTGATTGCCGTGACGGACAAGACGCAGGGCACGCACGGGCTCTCGGCCTTCATCGTGGAGAAGGGCATGCGGGGTTTCCGGCCCGGAAAGAAGGAGAACAAGCTGGGGTTGCGGGCCAGCGATACCTCCGAGCTGATCTTCGAGGACTGCGAGGTTCCGGCGGAGAACCTGCTGGGCAAGGAAGGCGAGGGTTTTGTCGACTCGCTGCGCATCCTAGATGGCGGCCGCATCTCCATCGCTGCTCTCTCTCTGGGTATCGCACGCGGTGCTTATGATGCCGCGCGAAAGTATGTGAAGCAGCGCCGCCAGTTTGGCAAGGCGATCGCGGAGTTTCAGGGCATTCAGTGGAAGCTAGCCGACATGGCGACGCAGCTCGAAGCCGCGCGGCTGCTGACTCTGCGGGCCGCAATGACGAAAGATGCGGGGCAGACGACGACCAGCGAGTCTGCCATGGCGAAGCTCTTCGCCAGCGAGGCTGCGGTGCGCATCTGCGACGAGGCGGTGCAGCTGCACGGCGGCTATGGCTTCATCAAGGACTATCCGGTCGAGAAGTTTTATCGCGACGTAAAGCTCTGCACCATTGGCGAAGGCACCAGTGAGATTCAGCGGATGGTGATCGCGCGCGAGCTGCTCAAGCGTCCCTGAAACGCAGCCCTAAACCGCAGCCCTCTGGCTGCTACACTCGCACCTTGCACACCACTCTCAAGACGGGAACTGCCGCTCACGCGAAGCTGGCAGAGCGGCTGCGCGCCGGCGATCTGCGCTCGCTCGCGCGTGCCATTTCGCTGGTGGAGGACGATGCTCCAGCGGCACAGGCGTTGCTCTCCGCATGCTTCCCCCATACGGGAGATGCGCTGCGCATCGGCATTACGGGTGCGCCGGGCGCGGGCAAGAGCACGCTGGTCGATCAACTCGCGCGCACTTTCCGCGAGCGGCAGCATACGGTGGGCATCCTTGCAGTCGATCCTACGAGTCCATTCAGCGGCGGCGCGATTCTGGGCGATCGCATCCGGATGGAACGGCACCACGCGGATGCCGGAGTCTACACGCGCAGCATGGCGACCCGCGGAGCGATGGGCGGACTGGCGCGCGCCGCAGCCGATGCTGCGTTGCTGATGGAAGCCAGTGGGCGCGACCGCATTCTCATTGAAACTGTCGGCGTGGGCCAGGATGAAATCGACATCGTGCGGCTCGCGGACATCACCGTGGTCATCCTGGTACCGGGCATGGGCGACGATGTGCAGAGCATCAAGGCAGGCATTCTGGAGATCGCGGACATCTTCGTGGTGAACAAGTGCGATCGCGAAGGCGCCGATCGCGTGGAGAAGGAGCTGAAGGCAATGCAGTCGTTCGCCTCCTCGCATGGCAGTTGGGTGGCGCCGGTGGTGCGTACGGTCGCATCGACTGGGCAGGGAATCGATGCACTGGTTGCCGCGGTGAACGACTTTGCCGCATGGCTCTTGCGCGACGGCCATCTGCGCGAGCGGCGTGAGCAGCAATGGCGCGAACGTCTGATCGAGATGGTGCGCGCCGAGTTGCTGCGCGGGTTGCAGGCACATGGGATGAAGGCGGAGGATCTCGCCGACCACGCTCGGCGCATTACAGCGCGGCAAGAGGACCCTTTCGCGACGGCGGCAGAGATGGTCAAGGCCATCACGGGAGGTAACGCGCATGAGCAAGCAGTGTGAGCCGTCCGTGAAGGGCGCACGCATCGATCACCTGGGCATTGCCGTCGAAAGCATCACCACCGCGCGCGGCTTGTACGAGGCGCTGGGGCTGCGCGTGACGCATGAGGAGACGGTGGAGCACGAAGGGGTGCGAACCGCGATGATCCCGCTGGGTGAGAGCCGCGTCGAGCTGCTCGAGCCGCTTGGTCCCGACACCACGGTGGGCCGCTTCCTGAGCAAGCGGGGCGCCGGGCTGCATCACGTTGCGCTGCACGTCGACGACATTCAGGAGGCGTGGGCGGAGCTTCAGGGCCGGGGAGTTAGCATCGTCTCGCCTGCCGTCCAAACCGGAGCCGGCGGCCATCTCTACTTTTTCGTGCACCCGAAGAGCGCGGGCGGTGTGCTGCTCGAAATCTGCCAGGACCCGGTGTGATGTTGCAGCATCCCGTATTGGCCATCGACACCTGCGGACAGGTGGGAACGGTTGCGCTGGTTGATCTTGAAGACGGCGCAAAGACGGTTACGTGTGTCAGCCAGACGGAGCTGGGCGGACGAGCAGCCGCGGCGGAATTGATGCCGACCATCGACCGGATGCTGCGGGAGGCCGCGCTCGAACTACGGGCGCTGCGAACGATCCTGGTGGTGAACGGCCCCGGGAGCTTCACCGGGATACGGGTTGGCCTGAGCACCGCGAAGGGTCTGGCCCACGGGGCTGGAGTGCCGATTACCGCCGTCTCGCGTCTCGCAGTGCTGGCCAGTCTGGGCGAGACGCAGCAGGATGGGCTCGCAGTGCTCGACGCGGGACGCAATGAGTTCTATGCCCGACGCGGGCAACGCGAGTGGCTTGCGTCGTTTGAGGAGATCGCGGCTGCGGCGGAGGCGGGAGTCACGTTGATGGTTGGCGAAGCCGCGATTGCTGAGCGGCTGGCAGCGTGGCGCCCTACGCGCGTTGGACCGCTGGACGCCTGCTCTGCGGCAAGGACGGCGTTGGCGCGTCTGCGCTCGGGTGAGACGGAAGACATCGCGACCTTGGCCGCAAATTACCTTCGCCGGTCTGACGCAGAGCTGTTCGCGCGGCCTATCTCCGCGCCGGCGCGGTGATGCTGATTCGCCCTCTTATCGAAGCGGACCTGCCGCTCATCAGGATGTGGATGCGCGATCCCGAGGCCCCGGCGTGGAGTGATGCCGATCTTGTCGGACTGGTGACTATGCCCACGGCCGATCAACGAAAAGTGCGAAGGGCATGGACAGCCGAGCAGGAGCAGTCGGCCATAGCCGGCTTTGCCGTGGCGACGGCGCTGTGTATTCCCGGCACGCCGGCGGAATGCGAGCTGGAGTTCGTGCTGGTTCCACCCGAGGCGCGGCGGCAGGGTATTGGGAGCATGCTGGTCCATACCGTCCTTGCCTGGGCGCGCGAGTTGGCAGCACACGAGATATGGCTGGAGGTAAGGGAGTCAAATGCGCGCGCCCTGCGGCTCTACGAGGAATGTGGCTTCCTGGTCACGGGACGCCGGGCTGGATACTATGCTGATCCCGCAGAAGATGCGGTGCTGATGCGCTGCCAAATCAGCTATGTACACGGGCATGCGCCCGTATAATGACGCCTTGAGGAGCCGCATGGTTCGTGATGGATATTGGTACGCGATCAGTCTGCTGCTTGTCGCGACCGTAGTGCGCTTTTTTACCGCTGACTGGTTTGCCAGTTGGTTGCTGGTCGCCGTCCCGGTGCTGCTGGCGGCGTTCTTTCTCTGGTTCTTCCGCGATCCGGAGCGGAAGATTCCTGCCGGTCCCGGTCTGGTGGTTTCGCCGGCGGATGGCAAGATCACCGAAGTCGCCCCCATCCATACTCCGGATGGCGACAGGATCCGGCTCAGCATCTTTCTCAGCGTCTTCGATGTTCACGTGAACCGTTCACCCATCGCTGGAGTCGTTCGCCGCGTCCGGTACAAGAAGGGCGAGTACCTGAACGCGATGGATCCGGCATCCGCCGAGCGCAACGAGCAGAGCGTGGTGACGATGGAGGGTGAGGGCTGCCTGATCATGTTTAAGCTCATCGCCGGTCTACTGGCGCGCCGCATTGTTTTTCTGCCGAAAGAGGGCGATACGCTGTTGCGCGGCGAACGGATCGGGCTTATCAAGTTCGGCTCACGCTGCGACCTGGTGCTGCCCGGCGATGCGCATATCCGCGTCGAACGCGGGCAGCACGTGAAGGGCGGAGAGAGCATCCTGGCTGATGTGGAGGTGACCTCCTATGAGCCGATGCTGCTGAAGGAAGTGATGGAGACGCGCCGGTGACGGAGCGCAAGCGGCCACGGCGGCGCGGCATGTTCGTGCTGCCGTCGCTGTTTACCGCCGGCAATATCGCGGCGGGGTACTACGCCATCACGCAGAGTCTGCAGGGGTCGCGGCTCGAGCCACGGCACTTTGACTACGCCGCACTGGCGATCCTGTTTGCGATTCCATTCGACGCGCTCGACGGGCGCATCGCGCGCATGACGAAGACGACCAGCGATTTCGGCAAGGAGCTGGATTCGCTGGCGGACGTGATCACGTTCGGTGTTGCGCCAAGCATCCTGGCCTACACGTGGGGCTTCCGCACGCTGCCCATGACCATGGATCTATCCCTGCGTCACAGGATCGTGGAACTGGGAGCGTTCGTCTGTTTCCTTTTTCTGCTATGCGGAGCCAGCCGGCTGGCGCGCTTCAACATCAGCCACGATCCGCAGCCGAAAAATCCTGGCAGGCCAGACCGCAAATACTTCGTCGGCATGCCAATCCCTGCCGCGGCGGGTGTGCTTGCCTCGGTGGTGCATCTGGTCAACGGCACCCCGGTGCCGTACTGGTGGCTGGGCGCGCTGTGGCTGTTTGTCGTCGGGCTTGCGGGCTTTCTTATGGTGAGCACCTGGCGCTTCTGGAGCGGCAAAGAGATCAACCTCTCGGGACGGCATCCTTTTCAGTTGATGGTGCTGCTGGGCGTGGTCATCTACGCGGTGGTCGCTTTCTCGGAAGTGCTGTTGTTCCTCTGCTGTTTCGCCTACATGTTCTCCGGCCTGGCGGCGCGTGCGGCCTATTCGGCACAGCGACGCAAACGCCGCACTCTCGACAGCCCACCGCTGGAGAACATCAACATCCATGCGCCAGAAGAGCATAGCCACTA
>JAUTWX010000127.1 GCA_030838385.1 Acidobacteriaceae bacterium | reverse complement strand
GTCTCGTCGAGGGTGAGGTCGGGAATGGCTTCCTTCAACGCCTGATAAACCTGCTTCGGCACGAGCGGCGGCTCGGCCAAGCTGACGAGCGGCGCTACGTATTTGATACCCTGCTCGGCGAAGACGTCCTTCTCCTTGAGGAAGCCGGCCTTGATGTTTTCCGGCGCGGCCATCACCCGCGGACAGGAGAGCGAGTTGGCAACGTGCCCATGGAGAAAGGAGGGCAGGGTGCGGATCATCGGCGATAATAGAATGTCGATCTTACGCTTCTGGCCGAAGACCAGCTCGCCGTAATGGCCGGACATGCACTTCACGGGATAGCAGCAATCAACGGTGCCGCGTCCGCGTCCGTATTCCCGGCTCTGCTCCTCGGTGGTATTGCCGGAAAAGACCACGCGCCGCGGATCAATGCCTAGCGACGTCAGGAAACCCAACCAGAACTGGTGGGTGGACCAGAGGTTGAGGACCCGCGGGATGCCGACGCGAAGCTCAGATCGGGGTCTTGACCCGACGGAAGGCTTCGGCGCGAACCATTTCTCCCACGTTAGGATACGCACGCTTCGCCTCCTCGAGCCGGGCTTTCACCACCCGCATCTCGTTGACGTCCTCGACCAGACCTTTCGGGCAGGAATTGCCGCTGATGACGCGTTCCCAGCCCGCCTCTACGGGAACCTTGCTCCATGGCCTTCCCTTCGCTTCGGGCAGTTGCACGTCGATGAAAGTGCGCTTGCAATTGCAGCTGCACCAGCGGCAGATCGTGTCGTCGTTGGTCGTGCTGCGATAGGAAAGCGTTTCGATGGCGTCGAAGCCGCGGAAACGGGTGGGCGCTCCACTGCGCCATGCATCCAAGGCGCAAAGAGCCGCGCCGATCGCGCCCGCCTCGCCGGTGTAAGGATGGATCATGATCTCCGCGTCGGGAATTTTGCTGCTGATGAAATCGACCTGAGCCTTGACCACCGCGAGGTTCCGGTGCGTGCCGCCTTGAAGCACGAACTTCCGTCCGACGGCGCGCAGATTCTGCAGCTGGCAGGCATAGACCCAGACATTGAGCGGCAGCACGGCGGCGAGCGAGGCCATGATCTCCTCCGCCGACCAGCCCTTGCGTTGCTGGTTGACGATGTCGGACTGCAGGAACACACCGCAGCCCATGGCGAGGGTCGGCAGGGATTTGGCCTGGAACGCTCGCTCCGCGTAACTCTCAAGCGGCACGCCGTAACGCTCCGCCACGCCCTGGAGAAAGGCGCCGTTGCCGGAAGAACACTGCGAGTTGAGACGGAAGTCGGTGACCGCTCCATGGCGCAGAATCATGACCTTCACGTCGCAACCGCCGACATCGCAGATGACGTCCGCATCCGGGAAGAAGTGGAGCGCCGCCCGAGCGTGCGCTACCGTCTCCACGACGGCGACATCGGCGCCGAGAATGTCTTTCAGCAAGTCCTTGCCGTAACCGGTGAGCGCGAGAGCTCCAATGCAGCGGAACCCGGCCGCCCGAATCTGTCGCAGCAGATCTTTGGCGTCCTCGATCGGGTTACCCTTCGACAGGACGTAACACGTGAAGCGCAGCGTCATGTCAGGTGAAACGACCACTGCCTTCGCGGTGGTGCTGCCAAAATCACAACCGATCAAAACCGGCTCGTCTGCGCGCGGACGATTCCAATCCTCTTTCGGTTCCGTCGACCTCGCCGAGCGGTGAGGGCCGCGCTTAGGATCGCCGTACTTTTCCAGGAACTGCTTGAGATCTCCATCGGTGGAGACCAGGCCCTTGGTACCTTCCTTCGCCTTGAGCTCGTGCTGGCCCTGCTCGATCCACCAGCGCAGCCTTGCACTGCCTTGATATGTGGCGGCATGGCCTTCGGTCTTGCCGATCTCTACGCAGCCGCGGCTCGCATAGTAGACGGCTTCCGATGGGACCCGTATGAGGGAGTCCGGGTCCTTGTCGGGTAGAACCACCTGCCGTTCGGTCCAGATTTCTAGGAGGTGGTGGCGCCAGGCTTCCTGCAGACCTTTGAAGAACAGATTCGGCCCGCCGAGAAGAAGCACTTCGGGCGCCGGCGTGTTCCCCTTCGTCAAGGTGGAAAGATTTTGCTGGACCACCGCCTCAAACAGGCTAGCGATGATCTCCTCGATCGGGACGCCGCCCTTGACCAGCGTGTTGGCGTCGGCTTCCGCAAAGATCCCGCATTTGGAGCTGATCTTGTGCAGGGTCCGCCCGCAATACGTCATCTGCGCCAACCTCTCCGGCGAGATCTGCAGCTTTCGCGCCGTCTTCTCGATGAAGGTGCCGGTCCCGCCGCTGCAAGCCGATTGCATGTAGACTTGCTTGCTCCTCCCAAGTCCGCAGGGTGTGAAGAAAATCGTCTTCATATCCTCGCCGCCGATCTCGGAGACGAAGCTGACCTCGGGATGGAACTTCTCCACCGCCGCTGCCACGGCGACCACCTCCTGGATGAACTTGCCGCCGACCAGCGGCGATATAAAACCGCTGCCGGATCCGGTGAAGAAGATGACGTCGCGGCCCGGCTGGAGGTCGCACGCAGTTTCCATGCGGCTCAGGAACTCGAGAACCTTTTCAGCCTGCCTGGTGTTGTGGCGCTGGTAGTCCTGCCACAGAATCCGGTCGCTCTCGACGATGACCGTCTTGACCGTCGTAGAGCCCACGTCCATTCCGACGATCTTCATGCGTTTCTTCCCCTCACGCCAGATGTGCGAGCAGATTGGCCGCCGTCCCCACCCGGCCGCGGTGGGGGACGCGATAGGTCGCTTTCTTCATGTGAGGACGTTCATCGAGACGAGACTGTGCAGCACGCATCGTCAGGCCGCTCTTCGACAGCGCCTCCTCGAACTCCGATTGGGCCTGCTTCTTGGCTTCGGTCAGGATCATCTGGCAGCGTGAGAGGGCGTGCACTTCGGCGTCACCCTTGATCTCCAGCGGCGCATAGAGAAGATCGGGATACTTGCCGACAACACCGGCCATGGCGCCGATGCTCATCGTGTTCGGCATGCAGGCGTAGGGCGACAGCTCGCAGATCATATGCGCCTTCTTGTGGAGATGTGCCCACAATGCCTTGCCAACGAGCATGTCGCCTTCTCCGCCGGACAGCCGATGGTGGAAGTATGGCGCGGCGAGCCTGCGGAGCTCGTACTGGTCCGGTATCTCGTGCGGGATGTCGGCCAGCGCAGCGCGCATGCGGCCATAGGTCCAGCCATACAACCTCTGAAGGGATCGGACCCCGGCGAGTTTCACCGGCGCGTAGCGGTCGACGCCGACATATTCCTCCAGCTGCTGGACATAGACGCGGAACAGGTAATCGAGCCAGGTCACGATCGGGGCGGGATAGACTTCCGCTCCCTCGGCTTCCAGCCAGCGGTGGATGTTGTAGTTGGGATCGCCTTCGACGGTCTGCAGATAGAACTCGCCGGTGAGCTTCACGATCGGCTTCGGCTGCAGCCTGTCGACCTCGATCGCCTGGAATTTGCGGAAGACTTCGCGCAGCGCCTTGACGAAGTAGTCCGTCGACAGATGCCAGGCGAGCGTTCGCCATTTCCGGCCCTTGTGCGGACGGTTGCGGAAGACATCGCAGAGGTAATCGACGCTCTCGCGCACCGCTTCGTCGGTCTTGCCCCGAACGACCTCGTAGGGCCTGGTTCGGTATTCGAGGCCCTGCAGCGCGTCGGTGCATAGAATCGCCCATACACACCCGAGCGTGAGCGGCATGTTGAACTCCAAACCGCCGCCGTGAAGAGGGCCCTGATCGAGCTTGTTCTGCTCGATGAGGAACATCCGGAAGGCATCGAGACCGAGATTGCGGAGCGCGAGCTCGTAGCTCTGGTGGTATTGGCCGAAACGGCAGGCGCCGCAGGCGCCCGCGGTCACGTAGACGTACTTGTCGGCCACGCGCTCCGGGCCGATGCGCTTCGCCTCGGTGCGCAGGAAATTCGCCAAGTTTCCGGTGGTGAAGCTCGTCGGGCAGCATTGGCCGATATCGGCCAGCTCGCGACCGAGAAGGAGATCGCTCTTGGTGGCGGCTGGTAGCGGGCGTGCACGGTATCCGAGGTTTTCGAACACCGCTTGGATGACCTTCTCGGCTCGCCAATGCAGGCCGCCGAACAATATCTCGACGTGATCGCGCTCTTCACGCGTGACGGGACGCGGGGAATAAGCTCGATACGCCTGCCTCGCCGGATTCAACGACGCCTCCATCGTAGTGCCGCAAGCACGGATCAAGGCAGCACGCCGAACCGCTTCGCCAGATCCGACGGCATCATATCACTTGGCATATCACTTGGCCGCTGCTCAAACCTCACGCCGGCGCGCTGCAGCGCCGGCACGATGAGAGCCACGCACCCCTGTTGCCCGCGGTCGGGAAACTTTGAACCGGTCCCCCAGGAGCACGGACTTGCCCAACCAATTGTGCTGCGGATCAGAATCACGTCCGCAACCCGAGGATGGGATATCCCTATCCCCGCTCCGCAACGCACGCATCCCGCAGAAGGCATGGTGGATCCTCCGCTCTTTCTTTGGTCGAAACCCTTACGTCATGCGCCCCGGCATCACCCAATGTTACGGACCAATCGCATTTCCATTGTGGAAATGCTTGAGGACGTCCTCGAGCGTCAGCGCACCCTTGTAGGCGGCGACGCACTGGATCTCGCCGTTGAAGGGAGCGTGCGGTTCCGGAAGATCGGGTCTGCCCACACCGATGTAGAGGGGATTCGCCGCAGCCGGATGGTAATCGGCAGGCGTCGTTGGGGAGCTTTGCCCGCCGTTGACGTAAAGGATCAGATCGGAGCCGTCGTAGGTTGCAACCAGATGATTGGTCGTTTCGAACAAGATCGCCCCACCGATCGCCTGCGTAAGGCCTGTGCCGTTTCCGACCAACGCTGCCCAATGGTTGTCGGGGGTCGTAAACAGTGCGTAGCCCTTGAAGCCGCCGACCGATTCCAGCGATGTCATAATAACCCTGATGGCGGGTGCGGCATCTGCGGTCCATTCGACACGAACCCATGCCTCGAGCGTAAACCCTTCGGCCTTGGTCGGATTGAACGCCGGATCGAATGGAACGCTCACATACCCGCCATTGGTCTGCATGCATGTCGTTCTGGCGTTTGCATCGTCGAAGGGGGGGAGCGTGTCACCGGCGACGATCCCCGGGCTTCCGAGCGTGAGCGTGCCGGGCGCCGCGGCCCCTTGAAACGCAGGATCGTCGGGAAACACGCGGCTCAAATAGGCGCCGTTGTGCCCGCTGTTGACGTCGACTGCGGTGGTTGCCCCTGCCGGCTCCCCGAGCGGCCAATAGCCCATCAGCCCAACTGTC
>JAUTWX010000396.1 GCA_030838385.1 Acidobacteriaceae bacterium | reverse complement strand
AACGCCAAACGCTCGCTCCAATCGTGCAAACCCCTGCTGCCAGAGCGAGCAGACCCAACTGTGAAATCGCATCTCTGCTGTGGATGAATGTACGCAGATTCGGAGATCCATCCGGGCTCCCCATAAGAATGATCAGGACGGCAAATAGGGCATCGAGAACGCCACACAATGCCAGCAGCCACCAGCTTTTGACCAACGATTGAGTCATAGCGAGCCTCCCAATCACGGCCCGCCCTTTGTGGGGAAGAACCGTGCCGGGATGATAGCACCCGGATCACAGCACTGAGACGCGTCATCTCGCGTCCCAGCCACGGCGATGCTCCAGCAGAATGCCGGGTTCCGGCCAGGTCCGTTGTGAACGCGCGTACTTTCAGCTGGGAGCTAACACCTGCCCTCACTGCTGCGTCGTCTGCGGCGTCGGCGCATTCGGCGGCACGCGCAGATGCGGCGCTCGCGGTGGTTTCGGCGGCCTCGGCATATCACCCGGCACCTCCGGAGCTTCTGGTGCCTCAGGCGGCTCAGGCGGCGCCGCGTTCGCCTCAGCCCGCTTCACGTCGATGTCGCCATGCTCCGCCATCAGCGTCACCTGCGTCGCGTTGCCACCGCTGCCGGTATCGCCAATCAGTGAATGATCGCTGCGCTCTACCTTGCCGGTGTAGGTAAGGTCGCTGCTCACGCTGCCATCGCGGGCACGTGCGTCCACGTGGAAGAGATGGTTCTCCGGCAGTCCCAGGTTGATCGCGCCATTGCGGTTGCGCAGGTTGATCGTGCCTTCGCCGCCGGTCAGGTTCGCGCTGATGTCTCCGTCCGACGTCTCCACATCGAGCGGTCCAGCCACTCTGGTCAGCGTGATGTTTTTCGAGCGCGTCGCTGCCTGCACCCGGCCCTTCGCATTGTTGATCGTCAGGTCGCTGTCATCCAGCAGCAGATCGCCGTCCAGATGATCGACTTCGAACGTAGTCCGGCTGGAGTGGAAGCTCAGCGGCGCCCTTAGCTTCGCGACATCCACCTCGCCCAGAAAATCGCCATCCAGCGTCACCTTGCCGCCGACATCGGAGACGTTCGCGTCTTCCGTGCGCCCGCTTACCGAGAGCGTGCTGGTCAGCGCATGGGCGGAGAAATCACCGCCGGACATTCGCGCCGTGCACGCGCCGCCAATCTTGTTCAAGGTCACGTTGCCGTGCCCGGCATCCACCCCGATGGTGCCGTTCAGCCCGTTCACCGCGACATTGCCGCGTCCCGCCTTCATCGAGATGCTGGTATTCGCCGGCACCTGCACTGTCAGGTCCACGCTGCCGCGATCCAGGTTCTCCGTCTTGAGCGTGGCTTCGTTGCCGTTCACCTGCAGCTCCGGCCGCAGCTTGGTCAGTTGCTTGTCCGCGTCTTTCTCGCTGGAGGTGTACACAATCTGGTGCGCGCTCACGTGGATACGGTCGTCGGTTGACGGCGCGATCGACACGTCGCCATGCGGGTTGTCGATGGTCAGACGGCCGTTCGCGCCAAAGGCCTGGTCGAACTGCCGGTCGGCATCGTGCTCCTGCCCGAACAGGTGCATCCTCCAGTTGTTGTCATTGTCATCGGGGAAGTGCCAGCCGAAGGGGCTGTTCATCGCGTGCTTGCCCACCACGCCCAGCAGCGCTACCAGCACGATAAGGAAGACCAGTCCGCCGACACCGGTGCGCCGGCTGTAGGGATCGCCCTGCTGCATCCACCACTCGCCCAGCAACGCCAGGCCTAAGCCGATCAGCAGCAGCGGCCACCAGCGGATGTACCAGTCCCAGAACTCATAGCCGCTGATGGTGCCGGCCTCGATCATCAGCGCGACCACGCCGGCTGCAATCAGCACCAGCGGCCGCACGATGGATGGCCGGCGCATGCCGCGGTAGTAGGCGCGCTGCGCACGCCACTGCTCCTTCGCGGCACGGCGCTGCGCCTTCCACTGCCAGCGCGGATCGGGACCGCCCGGTCCCGAGGGCCCGGAGGTAAATGGCGGAGGTGCGGCAGCCATCAGCGGCCTCCTTCCGTGCGTTCAATATCGCTGGGAGTAGCCGGCACAATGCCGGTGCCCGGCGAGGCAGGTGGCGTCTGCCATCCGGTCGGCGGCGGCGGAGGAGGATAGCCTGCTCCCGCATACGGAGGATACTGCGGCGGCATCTGCGAGGGGTCGGGCACAGTGAAGGCGGCGCGCTCGGCCAGCGTCAGCACGCCCGCCAGCACCAGGTAGAGCGGCCAGCTCTGCCCGAAGCTCAGGATGTGCCACTCGTGCAGCAGCGCGGTCACCCCGAACATCAGCAGGAAGGCCGGTCCGCGCAGCCGCCGGATCAGCAGCCAGCGGTTCATCGCGGGCCTCCCGTCTGGTCGGTGGGTGGCCCAGCATGCGTCGGCGTCGCGTGCGTATGCCCCGCGCTGTGGATCGACCCGGGATCAGGCGGCGGAACCGCTGGGGGGAGACCATGGGTGCGGCGGAAGATGATCCAGATGCCCAGCCCGATAATCAGCAGCGGCCACGCGTGCGCAATCCAGTCGTGATGCAACAATCCGAGCGAGCCAAACAGAAACAGGATGCCCAGCCCGATCAGCACGATCGCTCCCGTCGGGATATCGCGGCCCGAGTACGCGGGAGGAAAGGGTGGCATCGGCGCGTAGGGCTGCCCCGGCGTGTAGCCCTGCTGGCCCGAATACGGTTGACCTGGATAGGGCTGGCCAGGAGTGTAGCCCGCGGCACCGGGAGGCGGTACAAAGCCAGCCGCCCCCGGACCCTGATACTGCCCCTGGTAGAACGCACCCGGATACGGTGCCCCCTGCGGCGGTGTGGCGCCCGCGACCGTCTCCCAGCCTGGGCCTCCAGCCGGAGGCACCGGAGGTACTGGCGGAACACCCGGTATACCCGGATGCGGATGGATGCCCAGCCTCTGCGCGATGTCGTTCAGACCGAAGGGGTTCGGCAGCGGCAGTCCGTCGCGGCGGGCCATCGCCGTCTGGTAGGCGTCGAAGACCTGGTAGAAGACCCAGGCAGCCACCAGGATGCCGAACGGTCCCACGTGGTCGCTCAGGCTCGCCAGCACGGCAAAGATAACGACGTGCGCGATCGCCTTGGCGTACTGCCCGTTGTACATCGCGCCGACGCCGGGAATGAAGCCCAGCAGGCCGGCCAGGATGGGATGCGGCGTACCGGTAAAGACCGGCGTGGGCACTCCCGCGCCCGCACCGCGCAGCCGTTCGGCCAGGCACGCCTCACAGTAGATGGATCCCCCTACATTGCGCACGCAGTCTTTGCATATCGGCTTGCCGCAATATTGGCAAAAGGCAGACGACGGGACTTCAGGATGATAGGTGCAGTTCATACCAGGCTCCTTTCTGACGGCTTATGGTGATTGCCTGGTCTTACGGGTAAAGGTCTTGCAGATAAAGAAGGAGAAAAGAAAACAGGGCCCATCACACTTCCATGTGTCACCCGCAGCGCGAAGCTCGGGCTTGAGTCAGATTGCAGCTTCGAGTCCTGCTCGAGCTTTGCCAGCACCCGGACCGGCGGCTCATCGCCGCTCTGCCCCTGCTCCGGAGCCGCCACGCTGCCCGCCTTGTGCGCTGAGCCGCCCGGCTTGCCGCTGGACTTCTGTTGCTGCGGCTGCGGCTTCTGCTGCGGCTGCTGTTGTGGTTGTTGGTTTGCCGGCTGCGCTGCCGGAGTGCTGTTGTCGCGGCGCATCTCGTTCACCCGCGACTCCAACTCGTACACGATGCGCAGGTTCAGGTAGTAGCGGGTCAGGTGCGCCGAGGTGGTGTAGTACTGGTGGCTCACCGACGCAGCCAGCGCCGACGGACTCAGGTCGCTCAACTTCAACTGGTTTAGACGCACCCCGGTCAGATTCAGGGTCAGTGCGATAGAGAAGAACGCCATCGCCAGCGTCATCAGGATGCGCGACTCTGCCACATGCCGCTGCAGCAACGCCATGGAGACGCCCAGCCAGGGCTGATGCGGAATCGCTACAGCGCCGCCGGCCGCTACCAGCGGCTTCTGCATCTCGTTCAACCCGGATGTCCCCACCAGAATCTTCTCTACGAGCCCTTCCGGCGCTTCCGGCGTTTCGCGCAGAAATCGCAGCCACTCCGTGCCACGCTTCGCCTCCTCCAACAGCTCTGCACAGCCGGCGGCGCAGCCCTTACTGTGCCCAGCGAAAGCCTCCGCATCGCGAGCGTCGAGCGTGCCATCCAGCGCGTCGGCCAGCATCGCCTCCCAGGCTTCGCAGCTCAGGGTGCGGGGTCCTTTCTCCGGATTGTGAGTCGTTGCCACGGCTACATCACCTGCTTCTTATTACGTCCCAGCAGCCGGGCAAGTTCTGCGCGTCCCCGGCTGATACGGCTCTTTACGGTCCCCTCCGGCACCCGCAGCACCAGAGCGATCTCCTTGTAATCCAGATCCTCTAAATCGCGCAGAATAACAGCCTCGCGCAACTCCGGCGATACCTTTGCCAGCGCCGCCTGCACCATCCGCTCCAGCTCCCGCGCCACCGTGTGGTCGTGCGGCGAGCGGCGTACATCCTGCAGCAGCTCGGCTCCGGAACGTGATCCCGAGCGGGTCTCCTCCGCAGCATCCCATCCCGCATCCAGCGAATCGGTGGAGCGCTCCATGCGGCTGCGCCGGAAGTGATCCACCAGCAGGTTCCGGGTCAGCGTCGTGATCCACGTGGTAAAGCTGCCCTTGTCGCTGTTGAAGCTGCGCAGATTCCCGTACAGCTTCAGGAAGACATCCTGGGTCAGGTCCTCGGCGTCGTGCGCAGAGCCCGTAAAGCGATAGCACATCCCATAGACGCGCCGATGATGGCTGCGCACCAGCTCCGCCCAGGCCCCGCCATCCCCGCGCAGACACCGCTCCACCAGCGCGGTCCAGTCCACATCGGGCACAGCAGGCAGTGCCGCGGCGGCGCGGGCGGCCGTATTCTCTCTCCGAATGACGGGCTTGTCCCCGCCCTGGTCTTGGTCCCGACTCAATCCGCCGGCCGTCCTCTTGCCGTTCGAAGCATAACCGGTTACCAGCCGCGGAGACGTCGCCGCCGTCCACAAACCGTTGGTTCGGGAAAGGGTTGGTCCCCCACCCAGCATTCCCGGCCATGTGGCTACGGCGCTCATGCCTCCAGATACGCGCGAAATGGCGGCATGGTTCCATCGAATCTGCGCTGAGATGGCCGAGTAGGTAAGGTAGTAAGTCGGCCAGAAACGCCCGGAGAAACTAAGCAATCGCTACCAGCAGCGCCTCCGAGCCTGGTCGAAGGCCGTCCGTCCTGCCCGCGAAGTAGCGCTGGGCAAGCGTCGCTGCCGGCACTTGCCAGACTTCTCGGAAGCCGGCCTCGTGGGCCAGTGCCAGCATCTCCGGCGGGGTAAAGGAATTGAGAAAAGGTGTCCCGCTGGCGCGTGCCCCTCTCGCCGCTGCCTCATACCCGGGACGCTCCTCTGGTTCAGCCAATTCCAGCGGCAGAATAAACGTCATGGCCAGCGTGGACCCCGGAGCGAGCGCTGCAACCTGGCGCAACGTGGCCGCGATCGCCGCCTTCGTCAGGTACATGCTGACGCCGGTGGAGGCCACGACCGCCGGCTGGCCGGCATCAAAGCCGACGGTCTTTAGCCGCTCCCACCAGGAGTCGCCCGCCTCGAAGTCGACCGATACGAATCGCAGCCACTCCGGGATGCCGAAGCCAAGCTCGATCAGGCGCTGCCCCTTCCACGCCTGAGTGCCGGGCTGGTCGACCTCGAACACCCTCACGGTAGAAGCAATCTCCGGCCGGCGCTGGGCAAAAGTGTCCAGGCCGGCTCCGAGGATGACGTACTGGCTCACGCCGCGGCCAGCCTCCTCCACAACCAGATCCTCGATGAAGCGGGCACGCGCCACGACGGAGGCGCGGAAGAAGCGCGTGCCATGCGGGTCCATGTCCGGACGGTGGCGCCAGCCGTCATCGGGCGCCACCAGCTTGAGGCCAATCTCGTCGTCGAGCACATGCGGTGGCGGATCGACCTGGACGTGCATGGCCCGCCACAAGGCGACCCGCACCGCCGTACTGTCCGGCGCCACAGTTCGCTCATCCTGCATGATCTTCTCTCTTCGGATGCATCCCTTGATGCATCCTATGGTGCCTAGGCCTGGTCCCTCCCGAATCGGGGCACGTTCATAAAGTCCGACGCCACCGGACTCTCATAGAGCGAGCCATCGCGCGTGACCACCGTGATTCCCGACGGCGTCACATGGTAATGCCGCTTGTCCTCTACCGGGTCGTAGCCGATCACTGTGCCCTCCGGCAGATGCACATCGCGGTCGATGATCGCCCGCTTGATGCGGCAGTGCCGCCCGATGTCCACGTGCGTGAAGATGATGCTCGAATCGATCTCCGCATACGAGTTCACGCGCACATCCTGGGAGATCACGCTGTTGCGCACCACCGCTCCCGAAACGATGCAGCCCTGCGAGACGATAGAGTTCACCGCCATGCCGGTGCGGCCCGGCTCGCCGAAGACAAACTTCGCCGGCGGATACTGTCGCTGCCGCGTGCGCAGCGGCCAGTTGTGGTCGTACAAGTTGAAGATCGGCGACACCGACACCACATCCATGTTCGCGTCGTAGTACGCGTCCAGCGTTCCCACATCCCGCCAGTAGAGTTCCTTGCGGTTCTCATCGACGAAGTTGTAGGCGTTCATCTTGTACTTGCCCAGCAGTGCCGGCAGGACGTTATGCCCAAAGTCGTGCTTCGAGTTCACATCGTCTGCGTCCTTGATCAGCGCGGGCAGCAGCACGTCCGTGTTGAAGATGTAAATGCCCATCGAGGCGTCCACACTCTCCGGGTCCCACGGCGAGCGCAGCTTGGTCTCCTTCGGCTTTTCCAGGAAGCCCAGCACCTCGCCCGCCTTGCTCACATCCACTACGCCGAAGCGCGAGACCTCATCCGGCCGGATGGGCAAGGTCGCCAGCGTCACGTCCGCGCCCTGTTCCTTGTGCTGCTCCAGCATCAGCTCGTAGTTCATCTTGTAGATGTGGTCGCCGGAGAGGATGATCACGTACTTCGGCTGCTCGGCGCCGATGGAATAGATGTTCTGGTACACCGCGTCCGCCGTCCCCATGTACCAGTTCGCGCTCACCCGCTGCATGGGCGGCAGAATCTCCACAAACTCGCCCAGTTCCTGCGCCACGCTGCCGCTCCAGCCTTCGCGGATATGCCGGTTCAGCGACAGCGCCTTGTACTGCGTCAGGATGTACACCCGCCGCAGATCGGAGTTGATGCAGTTCGACAGCGTGATGTCGATAATGCGGTAGGTGCCGGCGAAGGGAACTGCTGGCTTTGCGCGGTCGCGCGTCAGGGGGAAGAGACGCTCGCCCGCTCCCCCGGCGAGCAGTACACCCAGCGTGTCTTTCATCGTCATGGTTTCGCAGATCTCCCTCAACCGGCCGGGGGAAGTAGTAATTCGGTGGCCGATTGCTCATTGCAGCATCCAGGGGCCCGTCTCCCCGCTGCGCAAGCCAGCTTACAGCGAGTGAGGTAGAACCGGACAGCCGAACGCGAGATGTCTGCTGGTGAATCGGTCCCTGGTATCGGTCCGACGTGTCATTCCGTCGTATCGGGCGAGTCGTTATTCGTCCGAGGTGCCGGTGAGATCGTCCCCGTCGTCCACATCGTCGCCTTCGACGCCCTCATCGCCTTCAATGGAGATACGGAGCGAGCGGAGGAAGTTGACATCCTGCGCGGTGAAGGGCACGCCTCCTTCAACAACCTCCGGCTTCGATGCGTCGTCTTCCTCGCCCGGTTGTGTTTCCACCTCGTTCAGCCCAATCGTGGCCTCCAGCATCAGGAGCACATCGAACCCCTGGCTGCGAATGTTCTGCACCACCCCCGCAATCTGTTCGGACTCGGAGACAGACTCGTGGATCGCCTCTCCCAACTGCTCGATCAGCTTGCGCACGCGTGAATTCATCCTTGCCTCCTCATCCCACACCAGGGTCCCCGGCCCTCTCCGGACATCGTCTTGGCCCGCGGGTATCCCCTTACCTTACGTCTGATGGCCCAACCCGGCAAACCGCATCACGGAGATGCGCCAAACTTTTATTATGGAGCTGTCATCCTGAGCGAAGCGAAGGACCTGCAGTCTGCCAGCAGCGCCACAGAACCGGGTGCCCCATCCTGAGACTGAGCACCGCGAAGGCGAAGGGTGGGATACCACTACATTTCACAACTCGTCATCCCGACCGGAGCCATTCGCTCGTAGAGCGATCGGCGGAGGGGTCTGCTGTTTGTCCGAATCGCCCACCATGCTCAACGTGAGCGACCAAAGGGAGCGAACCCCGCAACCGCGCCGCAGGCGCAATCGCCCGGACGGCCAGTCCCTATTCCCTGATCCCTTACTCCCGATACACTTCCCCCATGGAGCCGAACCGCTTCGGACGCAAACTCGGCATCGGCGTTCGTGTCGCCTCGCGGATGGTCAAAGAGCGCGCAGCCCAGGCCAACAACGCAGCCGCACCCACGCCGCAAGCCGCGCCGCCGCCGCGCCCGAACACGCCACCGCCTCCAGCTCCGAAGAAAAATTACGTCGAGCCCGCCCGTCGCATCGGCGAAGGCACACGGCGCTTCGGCCAGGCCTTCCTCGGCCCCGTCAAGCACGTCAGCGCCACGCTCTGGCTCGAGATCACCGGCCTCTTCTTCGCCCTCTTCGCGCTCTTCTTTGGCCAGAACGCCTGGAACACCCGCACCAGCGCCCTGCACGGCCCACACCACGCGCAGTTCCTGCTCTACGCCATCGTCACCCTCGTCTTCCTCTACTTCTGCATTAGCTCCTTCGTGAAAGCCGCACGCCGCGGCCGCAGGACGGCGCGATGAGCAACAAGAAGGGAAGCGGCAACACCGACAAACCCTTCTGGACCGCCGAAGATCTCGCCGCCGAAGACTTCAACCCCGACCGCGACCTCAACTACCCCGGCCAATACCCCTTCACCCGCGGCATCCAGCCCACCATGTATCGCGGCCGCCTCTGGACCATGCGCCAGTACGCCGGCATGGGCGACGCGGAGGAGTCCAACCGCCGCTACAAATTTCTCCTTGCCCATGGCACCTCCGGCCTCTCCGTCGCCTTCGATCTCCCCACCCAGATCGGCTACGACTCCGACGACCCCATGGCCATCGGCGAAGTCGGCAAGGTCGGCGTCGCCATCGACTCCATCGAAGACATGGAGCGCCTCTTCCAGGACATCGCGCTCGACACCATCTCCACCTCGATGACCATCAACTCGACCGCCAGCATCTTGCTCGCGCTCTACGTCGCAGCAGCAAAGCGAAGCGGCGCCGACATCCGCAAGCTCAGCGGCACCGTGCAGAACGACATCCTCAAGGAATACATCGCGCGCGGCACGTACATCTATCCCGTCCCCCACGCCATGCGCATCATCACCGACATGTTCGCCTGGGCCGCCACCGAAGTCCCCGAGTGGAACACCATCTCCATCTCCGGCTACCACATGCGCGAGGCCGGCTCCACCGCCGCGCAGGAGGTCGCCTTCACCCTCGCCAACGG
>JAUTWX010000104.1 GCA_030838385.1 Acidobacteriaceae bacterium | reverse complement strand
TGAGCCAGCCGGCGCCCGGCACCGTCTACTGGCCGCTGATGCAGGACCGCTTCGAAGGCCAGAAAGAGTACGTGCAGCGCGGCGTTGCGTTCTATATCCGCAGCCCGCGCGCCGGCTCGCAGGTCTTTATGGCCGAGGTGCAGCGCGCCGTCTGGTCCATCAATCCCGATGTGCCGCTCGCCAATGTCTCGACACTCGGCGAGTTCTATACCAAATCCATGGCCCGCACCTCATTCACACTCGTCATGCTCTGCGTCGCCGGAGCCATGGCTCTGCTGCTGGGCATCGTTGGCATCTACGGCGTCATCTCATACTCGGTCTCGCAACGCACGCGCGAGATCGGCATCCGCATGGCGCTCGGCGCGCAGCGGCCCAATCTCACCGCAATGTTTGTGCGCCAGGGATTGCAGCTCACCGGCATCGGCATCGTGTGCGGCCTGGTCGCGGCCTTCCTCTCCATGCGGCTCATGTCGTCCATTCTCTTCAATGTCAGCCCGGTCGATCCCGTTACCTACGCTGTCATCACTCTCGGCGTGGTTGCGACCGCTTATCTTGCCTGCTATCTGCCCTCGCGCCGTGCTGCGACGGTGGACCCCGTGCATGCATTGCGAGCCGAATAGCCTGCTGTAGTCCGCCGCGCTGTCTCAATCACCGATCGAAATTGCCGGTCCTGCTATCACCGATCCTCAAAGAGCAGCGAGGACGCCACCTTCGTTCCATGGCAGCGCTTACGCCAATGCCCTATCCTGAAGAAGCGTGACCACCGCCACCACAACCACCGCCAATCGCACACTCTCGCGCCGGCAATTTATCGCTTTCTCCGCGCTCGCAGCCGGCGGCGGACTCGTGGCCTACTCCGGATTCTGGGATCGCCATCATCTCGAACTCGTTCAGCAGACCATTTGGCTGCGCCGCCTGCCCCAGTCATTCCACGGCCTCCGCATCGCACAGATCAGCGACATCCATTACGACGAGTACACGGAACCCTACTTCGTACGGGAGATCGTCCGCCGCATCAACGCCCTCAACCCTGACGTCGTCGTGCTCACAGGCGACTTCGTGACCGACGGGCCATTGCCGCGCCACATCGGCGCGCGGCTTAGCTATCCCTGCGCGGAGATTCTCGGTGGCATCCAGTGTCCGCACCGCTTCGCCTCACTCGGCAACCATGACGCGCTGGTCGGCTGGCCCGTCGTCGTCGATGCGCTCAAGGCCCACGGCATTCCCACGCTCGTCAACAGCTATCTTCCCTTCGAGCGCAATGGCAGCCGCCTCTGGTTCGCCGGCATACGCAGTTCGCAGGACGACTTCCCCAGCCTGGACGATGCCGTGCCGCGCCAGGCCACACCCAGCGAGCCCGTCATCCTGCTCGCCCATGAACCCGACTATGCCGACCGCGTCCTGGCACACGGCGGCGTGGACCTGATGCTCTCCGGCCACACGCATGGCGGCCAGGTACACCTGCCCTTCATCGGAACCCCAAGACAGATGCTGCCCCGCGGAGGGCGGCGCTTCGTGCAGGGCTATTTCAAACTGGGTCCGCTGCAGCTTTATGTCAACCGCGGCATCGGGACCGTCAAGCTGCCGGTGCGCTTCCTCTGTCCGCCCGAGCTCACGCTAATTACCTTGCAGCCCGCGGAGGGCTAGAGGCCGATGTTTAGACGTGGGCCCACCTGGCCCCAGGTCACTCCGGAATTCTGAAATCATAGACTCGTCCGGCGGCGGCGCCTCCTGACCTGGCCCCTCCTGTGGAACCGCCGGCCATGGTTGCCTGCTGACCGGTGCCCATGAAGAAGGCGTACTCTCCTGGCTTCATGGCTCCATTCGGCGTGATTTTGTAAGTCCTGATTCCTGCGTGCTCCACGGTGAAGGCGACCTCCTTGTCCCGCTTGACGCCCGATTTGCCGCCGGTCATGCCGCCGAAGCTTCCAATCTGGAACTCCCTCCGATCACCTTTTTTCTCAAGGCTGATCAGGACGTAGTCAGATGCACTGGTACCGTCGGGGACGTAGAGGTAGAAGACTGGCTGATGGTCATTGATGACGTTTTTCGATCGCGGACCGTTCAGAAAAGCGTCCCAATGTTCGTTTCGCATGCCGTAGGTAAACATGCTGCCAGCCTTGCCGCCGACCTTGGCCTGGCTGATTGCCTGTCCGTCGACAAAGACGAATGCGTTGCCGTTCTTCCAGTAGACGCCGACCTCCGGCGGAGGAAGGTTAGGGTCGTTCGAGATGGGTGTAGCGGCGACTACGAGCTGGGCAGCAGGAGGGGTGGGATTGATCATCACTTTGATGACTTCGTCGGAGACTTTGGCGACCTTGAGTTCCTTCAGACCATCGACGCCGGTGTCGAACTGCAGGGTCCCTCCCGCACTGGCGCCACGGATTTTAGCGATGATGACATCGTCGGAGAGGCCGAGCCCCGCCATGTCGATGACGTCTTTGTTGGTGATTCTTTTGCTGAGCTGCTGGCTCCAGGTTGTGGTTGAAGCGAGCAGAAGGAAGAGAGCCCCAAGCAGAGAGGTGAGTCGTTTCATGAGACCTCCTAATGAATCTTCAGGTCGTTACCCGGGGGTCCCATGCCGATGGTGCTAGCAATGTAGCACAAGGGAGGCGAGCGAGGTTCGGCGGAGAAAGCCGCGCCGGGCAGGTAGGCTCGCCGAGCCAGGTAGGCGTATCGGGCAGGTTGCATTCGCACGGATTTCCGAGAAGAACGGCTGCACTGCACGATGAATGATCGTTGCGCAGGAACAGCCGAGCCCTTCTGAAGCGCAGGAGTCACGGAACCGCGGTACCATTCGCTTCGTACCGCTCAACATCCACCGCAGCACCCAAATACATGAATGCAACCAGTTCCCACGCCGTCGCCGACAACCCACAAATCGCAGCACCTCCGGACACTGGCGCAGCCCTGCGGCAGGCTCTTCTGCTCGCCGGCCTCTTTGCCCTCTTCAAGTTCGTCCTCCATTTAGGCGTCAATCTATGGGAGCCGCATATTGGCTGGGGCTACTTCCGCGACGAGATGTACTACATCCTCTGCGGACACCATCTCGACTGGGGCTATGTCGACCACGGTCCCATCGTCGCGCTGCAGGCGCGCGCCGCCGTGGCGCTCTTCGGCAAATCGCTGGCCGGCATTCGCATGTTCAGCACGCTGGCCGGCGCAGCCAGCGTCTTCCTTACTGGCATCCTTACCTGGGCGCTCGGCGGCCGTCGCATCGCACAGGCGCTCGCCATGCTCGGCATTCTCCTGGCACCGGAATTCCTCGGACTCGACAGCTTCCTCTCCATGAACTCCTTCGAAGCCGTCTTCTGGATGACTGCTGTCCTCGCCGTTCTCATGGTGCTGCGCAGCGAGCCCGGGCAGCCTTCTCTGGAGCGCTGGTGGATCGTCTTCGGCCTCGCCGGTGGCCTGGGCATCGAAAACAAACCGTCCATGGTGGTCTTCCTCGTCGCGTTGCTCATCGGTCTGCTGCTCACGCCGCAGCGCCGCATCGTCTTCACACGCGGCGC
>JAUTWX010000102.1 GCA_030838385.1 Acidobacteriaceae bacterium | reverse complement strand
CGGTACTCGTTGGGGTGCTTGTCGCATTTGCGTGGCTCACGCCCTCGAAGCCCCTGCCGCTCACGCTTGCGCTTCGCATTGGCCAGATGTCTTCGATCTGTGTCGGCGGAGTTACTTCACTGCTGATACTGGCCACATTCTTTTTCGGTCTTCGCTTCCGGATCCATGCTCAGGCCGTGCTCTATGGACTCGCGCTTTACATGTTCGGTAAGCTATGGGTCCACACGCTGCTGCTGCTCATGGGCGATCTCCAGCAATGGTCGGCTCTGGAGGTCAGCCTGAAGCCGGTTTACCACATGACCTTGCTGATCTGGATCGCGTGTCTCTGGTTCGAGGAACCTGAGGTGAGACTGACGCCGGAGATGCAGCGATTGATGCGGGCAGAGGCCATCTAGCGCATCACAGCCCTGCAGCTTCTTCCACCAGCCAGGGGGTCGGGAAGAGATTGGTGCGCTGCAGGCTGTCGATTGCTCGCCGCCATGGAACGAAAAGATTCCGGTCAGGAGCGGGGCTCTTCATCGTGGATCGCGCTCCTCACCTGAGGCATCATCTGCTGCGGTATGCTCGCCAGCCAATGCTCTGATCTGGCGCGGTGGGCGGCCTTTGCAAGGACCGCATTCTCGTCGCGTCCGCGCGCACTCCTGCTCGATGCTTTCGAGGGACGTCGCCTCCTAGTTGGCAATGCGGTCTGTGTCAACGGAAAAATCGACGTGCCTAGCTGCAAGCAGGTGATCAGGGCGTTTTCAGTTACCAAGGTAATTTACGTCCGGGGGCCGACAGACAAGCGATGCACAGACAGATAAAAGGACTTGCCCGCCGCCAAGCTCTGCGTTGTTCGTCAGTTAGCAGATCGAAGAGGCTCCTGTGAGAGGGAAATGCTGGTGGAAACCTAATATCCAGCGTGCACAAACCTCTGTGACTTGCGTTTGGACTGCTGTACAGTAAGGCAACTCGCGGCGGTACTGCGGGGGACTGAGGGCCATGCGCGACTGGATTGCGTTGCATTGGCGATTTCAGACTTCGGTAATTCCGCCTGAGTATGATTCCCCGCCGGCTCTATAGATCGGTAGTCTCGATACGTCGATAGAGTGGGCACAACGCTCCCATGATTCGTATTTCCAAACCGGCCGTCGTGGTGGCAGTCGCCATGATGTCGCTGCACGTGATTGCAGCCGTAGCAGAGCCGTCGATCTTTCTGACCAACGCGCTGATCGCGGTCGCTCCGCTGCTGGCGGGGCTGGCGTGCCTCTGGCGCAGTCGCAGGCAGCCCTCGGTGCTCGCAGACAAGTGGAGGCTGCTCGGCATCGGATTGCTCATCTGGGCCATCGGTCAGGCGTGCTACACCTACGCGACCGTGGTGCACCACAACGTGCAGACGGCAGCGTTGCCGTCGGATTTCTGGTTCCTGGTCTACGGCATCTTTGTGCTGCTTGCCGTCTGCTCGGTCGGCGAGGACCAGGATTCGACAGCCATCCTGATCGCCGATAGTGCGCAGGCGACGCTCGCGATTGTCCTGATTTACGTCACGCTGTTCATGAACAATCACATCAGTCAACAGAAGCTGCCGGCCTCGCAGTTGACCTCGCTGTATCTGGGGGAGAATCTCGCGCTCGCGCTGACGGCGACGGTGCGGCTGCTGGCCATGCCGGATGGCGAGGACCGCTACTTTCACCGCGCGGCCTTTACCTTTTCATGGCTCATGATCCTGGTGTCCACGCCGCTGAATTACCTGGACGCCTTCGTCGGGCCGACCAATGGGAAGGCCATCGAGGTGGCCTGGCTGATCCCGTTCCTCGCCGTCCTGGTGATGGCCTTCTCGAAGGAGCAGGGGACCAAGCCGGAGCCGATGGAGAAGCACCGCTCCTGGGGCGCGATGATGGTGTACAACGCGAGCCCGGTCTTCTTCACCATGTGCGTGCTGCTGCTGGGCGCGCATATTGCGCAGCATCGGCCGGTGGTGGGATTCGCCGCGGTGGTGGGCGCGCTGCTGATTTACACCTTCCGCGCCACCATTCTGCAGACCCGGCTGCGCCAGGTGCAGGAGAGCCTGAACGACTCCGAGCGCAACCTGCGCCTGCTGAACAGCCAACTGCATGAGCAGAGCCTGATCGATCCGCTGACCCAGATCGCCAACCGTCGCCGTTTCGAGCAGGTGCTGGAGGTGGAGTGGAACCGTGCCTTGCGCTCCGGCTGGCCGATCTCGATCGTGATGCTGGACATCGACCACTTCAAGTCGCTGAACGATCGCTACGGCCACCTGCGCGGCGACGAATGCCTGACGGCGGTAGCACAGATGCTGCGCCGCGACCTGCGCCGCGGCGGCGAGCTCCTGGCCCGCTACGGTGGCGAGGAGTTCGTGGCCGTGCTGCCCAATGTCGATGCCGATGGCGCCATGCTGACAGCGGAGGCGATGCGCGCCCGCGTACACCAGATCGGCCTCGAGAACCACGGCTCGCCGATCGGGCGGCTGACCATCAGCGTAGGCGTCTGCTCCGTGGTTCCGGTGGCCGGCCTCACCCGCGAAGGGCTGGTAGATGCGGCGGATACCGCGCTCTACCGAGCCAAAGCCAACGGCCGCAACCGTGCGGAACTCTCCGAGCCTTCAGCGCCCGCGAAGCCGGCAATGGGCCGCATGGCATCCAACGTTGGCGCTCACCTGGTCGAAGAGTAGCTTGCCACTGGCTCGCTTTTGCGGGCTACATCGAGCGCCTGCGAGAGATCAGCGATGATGTCGCGCGGATCTTCGAGCCCAACCGACAGACGCACCAGACCATCGCTGATGCCGATGCGCTCACGCATCTCGCGCGGCACATCGCCATGCGTCATGCTCACGGGATGGGTGATCAGCGACTCGGCCGCGCCCAGGTTTTCCGCCAGCACACACAGGCGCACGGCATTCATCAGCGCGATGCCGGCCTCCGCGCCCTGCTTCAGCTCAAAGGACAACATGCCGCCATGGAGGCCATGCTGACGCTCCGCCAGTTCCCGCTGGGGAAAGCTGGCCAGCCCCGGGTAGTGGACGCGGGAGACATCGGGATGCTGCTCTAGCCACTCGGCAACGACCTGTGCGGCGCGCGAGTGCTGCTGCATGCGCAAGGGCAGCGTTTTGATGCCGCGCGCGGTCAGCCAAGCCTCGTGGGGAGACTGGATGGAGCCGAGCGTCTTGCGGATCAGGCGGAGGCGATCTAGGATGCGCTCGTCGCGCGAGGCAATGGAGCCGCCCACGGTGGCGTTGTGGCCTTCGATGTACTTGGTGGTGGAGAGCAGGGTGATGTCCGCGCCGAGATCAAGCGGGCGCAGCAGCAGCGGGGTGAGGAAGGTGTTATCGACCACCAGCAGCAGGCCCGCGGGACGGGTGATGGCGGCGATGGCCGCCACGTCGGTGAGCTTGAGCGTGGGGTTGGCCGGGGTCTCGATGAAGACCATGCGGGTGTTCGGCTGGATGGCTGCCTTTACGGCGGCGGGATCTGCGGTGTCGACGAAGCTGGCTTCGAGGCCGAAGTTGTTCAGCACCTGATCGAAGAGCCGCACCGTGCCGCCGTAGACAACGTCCGAGAGCACGACGTGATCGCCGGACTTGAGCAGCGCGAGGAAGACAGCGGAGATAGCCGCCATGCCGGTGGCGAAACAGACGGCGGGCGGTGTTTCTTCGAGGGCGCCCAGCGCCTCTTCAAGCGCGGAAACGGTGGGGTTTGAGGCGCGCGAATAGGTGTGGCCCTTGTGGACCCCTACGGCGTCCTGGCGATAAGTGGTGGACTGGTAGATGGGCGTCAGCAGCGCGCCGGTGGCAGGGTCGGAGTGCAGGCCGCCGTGGACGGCGCTGGTGAGGTGTGAGTCGAGGTCAAAGCTCTGGGAAGCAGCGCCCTTGGCGGTGGCTGGCTTGGAAGCAGAATGCTTGGAATGATTGGTAGACAAGGAATCCTCCTGGCACGTGAATGTCGGAATCGGACAAACGGAACCACCGCGGCACCCTAGGCGGTGTGTGCACGAGAGGAGAGCGCTTCAGGCTCCTGGCGTGGACAGCGGACCGCCTAGGGTTCGCATGGCCATAAGCATTCGCCGGGCTGGAGAGATGCGCTGCATTGATTTAAATGATCGGAAATGAGTGGAGGAAAGTCAAGTTGAGCCCCCTGAGCCTCAGAACGTGAAGGAGATCCCAGTGGTGATGCGGTCCTGGCGCAGGAGGCCATCGAGGACGGGACCGATGGTCGTGTAGCTTGTCCCCGGGTCCACCGTGATGCCTCCGTCTATGGCGCTCACTGATTTCGACCAGAAATCCGGTTGCGACGTCAGCGTCTCGCGATAGTCGGCACGGATCATCCATCTGGGTGTCATTCGATAACGGACGCCCCCACCGTAGTTCAGCCCGACCTGAAAGATTCCTCCGCCGTCGAGGGGTGGGTCACTGCCGAAGTTGTAGGCGGCGCTGATCAGACCGATATTGCTAAGGCCGAGACGAAACCATCCGGGCGCTTTTTTGATGGGCGCATCGGACAGATGCATGAGGGAAAGGGAGGGCCCGACGGCAAGATAGGGGCGCAGACGCGAGGTCTTGGGCGTGAAATTAACCAAGAAATTGTATGTAAACTGCGATGTCCGCAGACCGCTGGGTGAGAAGGCGATCTGGTTGATCTCTTGCTGGCTGGTTGAATCATTGCCGACGATGGCCAGGCCGAGATTGAATTCGGTGAAACTGTGGTCATAACTGAACTCGTGAGAGAGATACTTCTGCGGGTTCAGCGTCACCGTGCCTCCCAGCGTCCAGCCATCATGCAGGGAGTTGCCCAACACCAGCAACAGCACGTTGTTCGGATTTTCGTCGTCCGCGAACAGATAGGCAATAGCGCCCCCGTTGCCGCCGTAATAGCCCTGAAATCCGCCATGCAGGCCAAATTCCACGGACGGAGCCGCCCATGGTGCTTTCGGGTTTGTAGAGGTCTTCGACCGCGGTCGCGCGGAGAGAGTGGTGTAGGCTTCCCGCTGACGAAAATCGGTATCGATGGTGTAACGCTCGCCGTCGACATTCATCTGGCGTTGCGGCGCGTTTTCCTTGCGCTTCTTCGAATCGAGCCCATAGCGAATGCCGGAGTAGGCCATCATGCCAACGTTGTCCCGCATGATGTTGTTCTTCAGGGTGAGCACGGTCTGGCGCGTGGTGCGATCAAAACGGTTGCCGCGCGTGCGCAGGGCGGCGATCGCTTGTCCGTTCGCTTCATCGATCGGGTGCTGGCAATCGTTCAGTTGGAGGACGGCGATCCTGCCGTCGGTGATCAGCTCTTCGCCGGTACCGTTCTTCGCATCTGCGGGTAGCCAGGGCCGCGTGACCAGTTGCACTCCGGAGACGCAGCCGGTGTAGATGAAGTCGTTCACCACTTTGGCGCGCTCATTGTCGATGTTGCTGTCGATCAGGTGGATGAAGGTCTTGTTTTTCTTGGAGAAGCCGATGCCGATGTCGTGTGTGGAGGACGAGGTCCACACCGGCTGACCGTCCCAGGTCTCCTTGCTGGTCCAGATGCGCAGATGGTGGCGCTTTGAAAAGGTATTGAGTGTCTTGGCGTATGCGTAATCGGGAGCATTGCCATCCAGCAACAGGATTGACATGGGCGCGCGGCGATAGCCCTGATTTTCGGCGACCGACCGGATGGTGCCATAGGTAGTCTCCGCGGTCAGCGTATCGACGATGACCCATCCGCTCGCGGCGAAAGCGTGTTGCAGGGCGTCGGCGCTTCCGATGAAGACCAGGTTGGTGAGATCGGAAGGGAGCTCCTTCTTGCCCTCGGTGACGGTACGGAAGGGCAGCCTGTGCACCATCTCGCCAAGGTCTTTGCGCCCGTCAGCCGTGGTCACGAGGGGCGGTACGGTCTGTGCTTCGACGCCGGGAAGATCGACCGGCGCAGCAAGCTGGGCGAGCAGCTCCGTGCCGGCGGGAAGTGTGATCTCCGGTTCGGAAAAGCGCAGCACGCTCGCCGAACCGGCGGTGGTAAAGATGGCCGCGATGGGATCTCCGAAGGCCAGGCTGCCTACAATGCCGGAGGTACGGTTGCTCAGCGTCGAAGTGGAGCGGATTCCCTGGATGCGCCCCTTCTTGTTGATGTTCTCCCGCGCGTTTTCCACATTGGTGATGCGGATCTGTATGGGGATGGATCCGTGGTCTGCCAGGACCAGCCGATCGAAGCGCAGCTCGATCTCCGCGGTCTCATGAGCGAACCCCAGCCCTACTCTACGGACCGAGAGGACGGATCCCTCGACCGTTGTACCTAGGGGAACGAGAATCTTTCCCCCTTCATTGACGGGGGAGATCAGAATGCCGGTGATCTTTGTGCCTGCGGACGTGGAGTAGGAGCTGATCGGCTGCTGGATGCGAATTTCGAGTGATGTTCCGGCGGGGATCGTCTCTGCCGGAAGAGCTGCGGCGGAAGTGAAGATAGTGAGACAGCAGGACGCAATGAGATAACGGAGCCCGTTCGACAATCGCGCCTCCTGCTGGTGCATTTCTGCCGCGGGGGGCACGGCGTCCTTCGATGACGATGACGACGCTATCACGGCGTCGCGGGTGAATGCGAAGGAAAGTCGCTGCATGCCCGGGAGGGGAGCCGGCAGACGATCTTAGAACAGATTCGGAACAGATTCGACAATCTTCGCAAGATTCTGGCGGAATTGGCTGGCCGACGCCGCCGCACACAAGACTTTGCGCGGGAAGCGAAATGTGACAGAGTATCCATAACCCTACATTTTCCTTTGCGCCGCGATCCCTGTCGCATCCGGTGTGTTGTTTCTGGGGTGTCTTCGTGTCGTGTTGTCCTGGTCGATGAGTATTCTCTGCCGAACTCCCTGCGCAGTCCGGCAACCCAGACTCAACCTCTGCTCGAAGGGAGCCGGATGCGTTCTTTGGTGAAGTGTTGTGGTGTGGCGGTGGGGCTGGCATTGCTGCCAGGGTTGGCCCATGCGCAGGCGGCGGGTGCGCCGAGCGCGGCGGATTTCGCCGCGTTGAAGCAGGCGGTGGCGGATGCCAAAAACTCCGCGGACAACTCCTGGATGCTAGTGAGCTCGGCTCTGGTCCTGATGATGACCGGACCCGGGCTGGCGCTCTTCTACAGCGGCCTGGTGCGCAAGAAAAACGTACTGGGCACCATGATGCAGAGCTTCGCCATGATGGCGATCATCTCGGTGACCTGGGCGATTCTCAGTTACAGTCTGGCTTTCGATGCCGGGACGAGCTTCGTTGGCGGGCTGCACCATCTCTTTCTGCACGGTGTAGGTACGGCACCGAACCTCGCCTATGCGAGTTTCCCGGAACAGACCTACATGATCTACCAGATGATGTTCGCGATCATCACGCCGGCGCTGATCACGGGCGCATTCGCGGAGCGCATGAAGTTCAGCGCGATGGTGGTGTTTACGGTGCTCTGGTCGTTCGTGGTGTATGACCCGATGGCGCACATGGTGTGGGGACAGGGCGGGCTGCTGAATGCGTCCGGCGGCAAGTTCCCGTGCCTGGACTTTGCCGGTGGGACGGTGGTGCACATCACGTCCGGCGTTTCGGCGTTGATCTGCGCGCTCTATCTGGGTAAGCGTGTGGGCTATCCCACGGTGAAGATGGCGCCGCATTCCGTGGTGTTGAGCTTTATCGGAGCGTGTTTGCTGTGGGTGGGCTGGTTTGGATTCAACGCGGGCTCGGCACTCTCCTCCGGGCCGCTGGCCACCAGCGCCTTTGTGAACACCCATCTCGGTGCGGCCTCCGCGGCCATCGGTTGGATGGTGGCGGAGTGGATTCGCCAGGGCAAGCCGAGCGCGCTGGGCGGCATCTCGGGCGCGGTTGCCGGCCTGGTTGCCATCACGCCGGCTGCGGGCTTCGTGCAGCCGATGTCGTCGCTGGTGATCGGCCTGCTGGCAGGCGTTGTCTGCTACACCATGGTCGCGGTGGTAAAGCAGCGGCTGGGCTACGACGATTCACTCGATGCCTTCGGCGTGCATGGGGTGGGCGGTACGCTGGGCGCGCTGCTGACCGGGGTTTTCGCTTCGAGCCTCATCAATCCCGTATTCAAGGATGCGGCAGGGAAGACGCTGCCCGTGGGCGTGATCGAGGGCCATTGGGGGCAGCTCGGCAACCAGATCGTAGGCATCCTGATCGCGATTGTGCTATCAGTGGTCGGCACGTTTGTGTTGCTGAAGCTGGTCGATCTCGTCATGGGGCTGCGCATGTCGCCAGAGCAGGAGATGGAAGGCATGGACGTGACGCAGCATGGCGAAGAGGGATACGACTGGGCTTAGGCGGGCGATCCGGTCCGAGGAGCAGGCATGCAGAAGATTGAAGCGATCATCCAGCCATCGCGGCTGGACGCGGTGAAAGAGGCGCTGATCGAGATCGGCGTGGAAGGCATGACGATACTGGAGGCGCGGGGGCACGGCCGCCAGAAGGGCCACACCGAGTTCTATCGAGGACGCGAGTACACGGTCGATCTGCTGCCGAAGGTGAAGGTCGAGCTTGTCGTCCATGACGAGGCGGCGGAGAAGGTGATTCAGGCGATCCTGACTACGGCGCGCACCGGTCACATCGGCGACGGGAAGATCTTCGTGTCGCGCATCGACGAGGCGATCCGCATCCGCAACGACGAGCGCGGCGAGACGGCTCTTTAGCCACGGAGACGCGCGTGGGAGGTCATGCGATGACCCAGCCAATGACTTCAGTCAGCGCCGCGGCGGACGACTATCGCGCGGAATTTGCCGCACTGGACGCATCATTTGCGCGCAACGGCGATGGTGCGGCCTGCCTGCGGCGGCGCACATCGCTGGTGGACACGCTGGTGGCGGGGCTGTGGTCGCTGCTAGCTGGTGACATACGTCCCATTGCGCTGGTGGCCACGGGGGGCTATGGACGCCGCGAACTCTTTCCCTATTCCGACATCGACCTGATGTTTCTTTGCGCGGATGTGCGAGTGGAGTCCAGCTCGCGCGACCTGATCCGCAACATGAGCAAGGCGCTATGGGACACGGGATTGCGGGCCAGCACCATTACGCGCAGTGTGCGGGAGTGTGACCGCTTCACGGTGGAGAACTTTGAATTCACCTTGTCGCTGCTGAACCGGCGGCTGGTCAGCGGCGATGCGGCGCCCTATGTATTGCTGAAGGAGAAGGTGTTGCCGGCCGTGATTGCGCGCGAGGCGGATACCATCCAGCGGCTGCTGCAGAAGTCGCTCTATGAGCGTTATGCGCGTTTCGGTGGAACCATATTTCACCTGGAGCCGAATGTGAAGGATGCGCCTGGCGGACTGCGCGATCACCACACGGCGCAATGGGATGCGGCGCTGGCGAGGATTCGCGAGACGAAAGCGTGGCCGCGGAGCGACGATCTTTCACCGGCTCCGGAGGTGCAGGCCGCAGTCGAATTCATGACCGCGACACGATGTTTCCTGCACCTGCGCGCGCACCGCGATGACAACATCCTGAGCTGGCATGCGCAGGATGAAGCCAGTGCGAAGTCCATTGGACTGGACACGGGCGGCACGGCAGATCCCGCGTACTGGATGCGGACGTATTACCGGCATGCCCGCACGATTTCACGCAGTGTAGCGCCTCTGCTGGAGCAGCCACCCGCGGCGCGACCGTTTTTTGCACGACGGCGGCGGAAGGTCATGATTGCGGGGACGCCGTTTGTGCTGGCGGAGGGGCGCATCGATCTGGCAGACGACCAGACAAATATCGATCCCGAGTCCATGCTGCGCGTCTTTGCGGAGATCGCAGAGCAGGGCTCGCGGCTGACGGTGCGCGCCGAGTCCGCCATCAGCGATGCGCTGCCGGCGCTGAACCTGCACCTGCCGGAGGGGCCGTTTCTGCGCGCCGGGCTGCAGCGCATTCTGCTGGGACGATACGCAGCCCAGGCGCTGCGTACCATGCACACGCTGGGTGTGCTGGAGATGCTGGTGCCGGAGTTCCACGGCATCGATGCGCTGGTGATCCGCGATTCGTATCACCGCTACACCGTGGATGAGCACACCTTCCTGACCATCGAGAATGTGCATGCGCTGCGCGATGCCGCGCAGGACTGGGAGCGGCGATTCGCCGGCCTGCTGGAGGAGATCGACCGGCTGGAGCTATTGCTTCTGGCGCTCCTGCTGCACGATACCGGTAAGGCGAGCCGCATTGGGGATCACACGACACAGAGCTGCGAACTGGCAGAGGCGGTGCTCGATCGGCTGGAGTTCGAGAGCGAAGATCGCGAGATCGTACTGGCGCTAGTGCGCGATCATCTTGCGATGTCGGCGGCACTGCGGCGCGACATCTTCGATCCAGAGACGCTGCGCGCGCTCGCCGAGAAGGTAGCGACCCCGATGCGGCTGCGCATGCTGTGCCTGATGACCTATGCCGATGTGCGCGCGGTAAATCCGGAGGCGCTGACGCCGTGGAAGGCGGAGAACCTGTGGCAACTCTTCATCGCGACCTCGAACTGGATGGACCGCAACGTGGACGAGGAGCGCTACCATGCGTCCGTGGATCCGGCGCTGCTGCGGCGCGTCACCGCGCTGGTGCCGGACCGGAAAGAGCAGTTGCAACGCTTTCTCGAAGGGCTGCCGCAGCGCTACGTGCAGACTCGTTTGCCGGAGCAGATCCGGACGCACCTGGACATGTCCAGCCGTCTCGACGTGCAACCGGCGCAGCTCTCCCTGCGCAAGACGCGACACCTTTTCGAGCTGGTCCTGATCGCGAGGGATCGCCCGATGCTGTTCGCCGATATAGCCGGCACCTTGTCGGCGTTGGGGATGAACATTGTGAAGGCAGAGGCATTCGCGAACGATGCGGGCGTGGTGGTGGACAGCTTCCTCTTTGCCGACTCCTTCGGCACGCTGGAGTTGAATCCGTCTGAGTTCGGCCGCTTTACGCAAAAGGTGATGGATACGGTTACGAAACGCGCGTCCGTGGATGGACTGATGCGGGCGCGGCGGCACCTGCACATGTTGCCGGTGAAGATGCGGGTGGAGACGCGCATCTCCTTCGACGATACGGCTTCGAGCGCAAGTACGGTGATGCAGGTGGTGGCGCAGGATGGACCGGGCCTGCTGCGCACGATTGCTTCGGTGATCGCGACGCTGGGTTGCGACATCCGCGTCGCGCTCATCGACACGGAGGGCGAGCTTGCGGTGGACGTCTTCTATCTGACCGAGTCGAAGCGGCCGCTAGAGGACGCGCTGAAGGCGCGGCTCGCGGACGACCTGACCGCAGCCATCCAGACGTTGCGGCCGGAAGCAGCGATGGCCCGGTAGCAATGGGTTGAGCGGCGCTTCGCGCCGATATTGAACAGAAGATACAGCAGGTCCTTCACTCGACCCTTGGTTACGTTCAGGACGACAACTGTATGCAACTAACCTACGACTCACCACACTAGCTGGTCAGGCTTGCGGGCGCGGCGCCAGCTTCACCAGCGTGCGCTGCGTTGCTGGCCAATCGACCAGCAGGACTTCGGCCCGCTGACTGTGCGCGGTTGCGGCGTGGAGAGTCAGCAGCTCGTAGACCTGTGCTGCAGACTCCGGATCGTCTGCGAGCGACGAGGCTTCGAGGAAGTCCGGATGGTAGCGCTGCTCGCTGACGAAGCTGCCATCCTCGTCAAGCACCCATGCGATGCCCCCGGTCATACCGGCACCGAAGTTCTGGCCGGCGCGGCCCAGCACCAGCACGGCGCCACCGGTCATGTACTCGCAGCCGTGATCGCCGACACCTTCGACGACGGCGACGGCGCCCGAATTGCGGACGGCGAAGCGTTCCCCGGCACGTCCGGCAGCCAGCAGGCGGCCCGACGTGGCGCCATAGAGCGCAACGTTGCCAAGCAGGACGTGATGCGAGCTTTCACGCGCGGCATCGCCTTCGGCACGAAGCACAATCTCCCCGCCGCAGAGGCTCTTGCCGACGAAATCATTGGCCAGGCCTTCAAAGACGAGCCGCATGCCCGGAACAGCGAAGGCGCCGAAGGACTGACCGGCCACTCCCTGCAATTCGATTTCGATGGGTGCGACCGGATCGCGATGATGCAGGCGCTCCAGCGCGAGCTCGCCGGCAATGCGCGCGCCGACGGCACGGTCGCTGTTCGCGATTTGGCTGCTGACGAAAAAGGGTTTGCCTTCGCGCGCAGCGGCGAGTGCAGGCTCCAGCCACTCGTCATCGATCGGCGTATCCGTCTGCGGACGCACATTGCGCTGTCCGGCCCAGGCGCGCATGCCGTCCACCGGCGCGGCCAGCATGCGCGTGAGATCGAGCGCACCGATGCGACGGGTTTGTTCGAGCAGGTCGGTGCGGCCTACGGCGTCGCCCAGGCTGGCGAGCCCAAGACCGGCGAGCATGCGGCGCAAGTCACCGGCGAGGCCTTCAAAGAAGCGGATAATGTGCTCCGGCTTGCCGCGAAACTTCGCCCGCAGCTCCGGCTTTTGCGTAGCGATGCCGGTGGGGCAGGTGTTGAGGTGACACTGCCGAGCCATGTCGCAGCCAATCGCGACCAGCACCGCGGTGCCGAAGGCGTATTCATCCGCGCCGAGCATGGCGGCGATGAGGACATCACGCGCGGTCTGCAAGCCGCCATCGCAGCGCAGACGTACGCGGCCGCGCAGGCCCTCTGCAAGCAACGACTGCTGCGCTTCCGCAAGGCCCAGCTCCCACGGGTTGCCGGCATGCTTGATGCTGGAGAGCGGCGATGCACCGGTGCCGCCGCTGTGGCCGGCGATGACGATGTAATCCGCGAATGCCTTGGCGACGCCGGCGGCGATGGTGCCCACGCCGAACGATGACACCAGCTTGACCCCGACGGCAGCGCGCGGATTGACGCGCTTCAGATCGTAGATAAGCTGCGCGAGGTCTTCGATGGAGTAGATGTCGTGATGCGGCGGCGGACTGATGAGCATGACGCCGGGCTGCGCGTGACGCAGGCGGGCGATGAGCTCGGTGACCTTGTGCGCGGGGAGCTGGCCGCCCTCGCCGGGTTTGGAGCCCTGCGCGATCTTGATCTCGATCTCTTCCGCGTTGGCGAGATACTCCGCGGTGACGCCGAAGCGGCCGGAGGCGAGCTGCTTGATCTTGTTGTTGTGCAGTCCGCGTCCGCCGGTGAGGGGATCGGGCGTCCACACAACCGGATCTTCGCCACCTTCGCCGGTGTTGGAGCGTGCGCCGAGCAGGTTCATCCCCTCGGTGATGGTTCCGTGGGCCTCGGGACTGAGTGAGCCGAGTGACATCGCCGAGGCGATAAAGCGGCGCGTAATCTCGGGGGCCGGCTCGACGGCATCCTCGGCGAGCGATGGTCCGGCGGCGCGAATGTGGAGCATATCGCGCAACACCTGGGGTGCGGTTTCGGAGGCTGCCGTAAGAACGGTGAGGGTCTGCGGTTCTGCGACTGCGACAGCGCCACGCACGGAGCCAACGCTGCTCTGCACCACCTTGACGCGCTGCGGCTGCCAGGCATGGGGCTCTGCTGTATCGGCCTTACGGAAGCGCACCCAGCCGTAGTCCGGCAGGTCTGCATTGGTGGGCACGCCGGACGCTGGCGGCTCTGAGTGAAATGCATCTTGCCAGGCGCGGCGAACCTGTGCCTCGATCTCGGCAAAGCCGATGCCGCCGAGCGGGGCCGGTGTGCCGCGCAGGGAGCGGAAGATCACGTCGTCATCCAGGCCGATGGAGTCGAAGAGATGCGCGCCACGATAGCTGTCTACGACGGAGATGCCCATCTTCGACATGATCTTCGCGAGACCCTGGTCGAAGGTCTTGAGCATGTTTTTCTCGCCCGTCTCCGGAGCTGCAGCAGCGGCCGTTTGCAGGGCAAGCCAAGGACATACGGCGCCCGCACCGACACCAAGCAGCACAGCGGCATGGTGTAGATCGCGGCAGTCTCCGGCTTCGACTGCGAGACCGACACGCGTGCGAATACCAGCGTCGACTAGGGCGTGATGCACCGCACCCGTCGCGAGTGCCATGGGGACGGGCAGCTTCTCCGAGCCTGCAGGCATATCGGTAAGCAGCAGCAGTTGGGCGCCACCAGCCACTAGCGCGGTCGCTTCCATGCAAAGACGGTCGATCGCTGCTGAAAGAGTCTCGGTGGTTGAGAAGACGCACTCGAGCACCGCGGTGGGCAGATCGGCGGCGAGCGGATGGCTGCGCTCGCGCAATGCCTCGACTTGTCCCAGCGAAAGGAACGGCGAGGAGAGGGAGAGGCCCGGGATGCGCGCGTGCGGGTCGAGCAGGTGCGGCCACGGCCCGAGGCGGGTGTGCAACTGTACGACGCAGGCCTCGCGCAGTGCATCGATAGGCGGGTTCGTCACCTGTGCGAAGCGCTGACGCAGGTAGTTGTAAACGGGACGCGGCGAACGAGCGAGAGCGGCGATCGGGGTGTCGTCACCCATGGACCAGACGGCGTCCTTGCCTTCGATGGCCATCGGCTGCAGCACCATGCGCACATCCTCGCGCGTGTAGCCGAAGAGCCGCTGCAATTCGAGCAGCCGCTCTGCAGGCAGGCCGCTCTTCCATCCTGCTGCATCGGTGAGCGCGAGGTCGGAGACGAGTGTCTCGTACTCCACTTCGCGATCGAAGCGGGCGAGGATCTCGCGCGTGTTCAACACCTCGTAGCTCTTCAGGTCGACGACCAGCATCTCGCCCGGACCGAGACGGCCGCTTTCGAGAACGGATTCGGGATCGAGATCGACCAGACCGGCCTCGGAGCCGGCGACCACCAGGCCGTCGCGGGTGATGAAGTAGCGGCAGGGCCGCAGACCATTGCGGTCGAGCGCCGCGCCGACCAGGTGACTGTCGGCGAAGGTGAGGGCAGCCGGGCCGTCCCAGGGCTCTACGCAGTCGGCGTGGTAGTGCATGAACTCGGAGACTTTTTCGAGCTTCGCGGGCGGCACCAGCATGCGGACCGCCTGGCTGACGCTCCGGCCGTTGCGGGCCAGCAGTTCCACGGCCTCGTCCAGGCTGGTCGAGTCCGATCCGTCGGGCGAGTAGAGCGGATGGTACTCGGGTGGGATGGTAGCGGCGCGGGCGTCCATGCGTGCGCGATTGCCCCAGACGGTGTTGATTTCGCCGTTGTGCGCGAGCATGCGCAGGGGCTGCGCGCGGCTCCACGCGGGCTCGGAGTTGGTGGCGTAGCGCTGATGGAAGATAGCGAAGGCGGTCTCGTATGCGGGATCGGCGAGATCGGGATAGTAATCCGCAAGCAGGCGGCCGGCACAGAGCGCCTTGTAGACGATGGTGGAATCGGAGAGCGAGCAGATGTGGACGGCAGTCTTCCGCCGCTCGAACTGCTTGCGTGCCAGAAAGAGGCGATGGTCCAGATGAGCTGGATGCGCGGAGATGAGTGCCTGCAGGATGCGCGGCGCCGATGCCAGTGCTTGCTGGCCCAGATGTTCAGGACATGTGGGAACCTCACGCCAAGCCATCAATCGACAGCGATGGGCCTTCAACGCCTCCTCGAAACTCTTTTGCGCCGGAGCGGGATCCTGGTCAGCAGGGAAGAAGCAGACGCCCACGGCCAGCGTGCGGTCGTCCTTGAGGGTGAGACCAGCGGCATGCAGCAGAAAGTTGCGCGGAACCTGCGTCATGATGCCGACGCCATCGCTGCTCTTGCCATCGGCGGCCACCGCGCCACGATGTGCAAGGCGACCCAGTGCGGTCAGCGCATGTAGCAGGACCTGGTGCGACGGCTCATTGGAAACACGCGCGACGAAGCCTACGCCACAGGAATCGTGGTGGAAGCGCGGGTCGAGAAGGGAATTGTGTGGCAGAGAGATCTGTGGCAGGGAAGCGCTGGGGCGCGCATCAGTACCCGTGGTGGGGCTTGCGGTCGATGCGTCGGTACACGAGGACGCAGAAGTGGCAGTCGCAGGGTGCCAATGGTTCGCCATAGTTAACTATAAGCCGGATTGTTGTCATTAGCACCCCTGAGTCAGCGGGAAATTTCGTAAGCCATCAGAGTGATGGAAACGCGAAGCGGGACCTGAGCGCTCTGGCGCATGTCGCATACTGGGAAGACGATGAGCCCCCTGCTATGGAAGCCAGAGAGCTGGCCCGCGCGCCTGGAAGAGCTGGAGGCGCGTACGGGCGATCTGAAGGAAGCGCCGCTGCGCCGCGATGTGCGGTCGCTCGGCATGTTGCTCGGCGAGGTGTTGCGCGAACAGGCCGGAGAGCGGCTCTTTCACCTGGAAGAGGACCTGCGGCAGCTCTCGATTGAGCGCCGCGAGGCGGCCACCAAGGGCGATGCGCCGCGCGCTGCACAGCTTTTGAAGCAGCAGATGGCGCGCGTAGACGAGCTGGATCTTCCGGACGCGTACCAGTTGACGCGCGCCTTCGCCTACTACTTCGAGCTGATCAACTTGGCGGAGACGAACCACCGCAAGCGGCGCCGCACCTCCATGCAGATGAGCGGTGAGGATGCAGTCCAGCGCGGCTCGTTCCGCGGCACACTGCGCGCCATGCGGCAGGCCGGCATCGATGTCGACGCGGCATTTGCATTCATGGAGCGTCTGCACATTACGCCGGTCTTCACCGCGCACCCAACAGAGGTGGCGCGGCGCTCCGTGCTCTACAAGCGGCGGCGGCTGAGTGCGCTGCTGGAAGAGTTGGACCGCATTCCGCTGCCCGATGGGGAGCTGGAACGGTTGCAGTCCGCGGTCGCGGCGGAGATCACAGCGCTATGGCAAACGGATGAGGTACGGGCGCGGCGGCCGCTGGTGAGCGATGAGGTGAAGATGGGGCTGGATTACTATCACGCTTCGATCTTCGCCACGGTGCCGGCGCTCTACGCGGAGCTTGCTTCGGCCTTTGCCGCTGAGTATGGACGCGAGCTTTCCCCGGCGGAGATGCCGCTGATGCTCAGCTTCGGATCGTGGATCGGCGGGGATCGCGATGGGAATCCATTCGTCACGCCGGAAGTCACAATAGGAGCGATCACCGGAGCACGGGAACACATCCTGGCGTTTTACCGGGAGGAGGTGCAGTCGCTCTTCGACTTGCTGACCAGCTCGGTACATCAGGTGGACACCAGCATTGCCCTGCGTAAGCGGCTGGAGACCTATCAGGCCCAGACTTCGTACGTAGCAACGGAAGTAACGGAACGTTATGCGCTCGAGCAATACCGGCGCTTTCTGCTGTGCGTGCAGCGGCGCCTGGACGGAGACACGGAAGCGCCTGGAGCGCTGACGCCATACAGCGACGCGGCCGAGTTTCGCGAGGACCTGCTGCTGCTGCGCACGAGCTTGGCGGAGAACCGCGGCGAGCGCATTGCGGCGGAGCTGGTCGATCCGCTGCTGCTGCAGTTGCGCACCTTCGGGCTGCATCTGCACACGATGGATGTACGCCAGCATGCACGGCGCCATGAGGTGGCAGTGCGCGAGGTGGCGGCGGCGGCCGGCTGCGCTGCTGACGACGGGAAGGCCGCCGATGCATTGCACCCGGAGAGCGAAGATGTGCTGGAGACGCTACGCACGGTCGCGCGGCTGCAGCAGGGGCAGCAGCGCGAGGCCATCCGGCAGTACGTGATCAGCGGCGCAGCGTCGGTCGAGGATGTGCTGCGCGTGGTCGGGCTGGCGCGTATTGCGGGCGTACAGGTGGAGGGCGGCAATGGACTGCATGGGCTGATGCCGGTGCCTCTCTTCGAATCGATCGAAGACCTGCAGCGCGCGCCGGAGATCTGCCGCGCGTTGTGGAGCTCGGCGGAATATCGCAAGCTGCTCGAGTCATGGAACAACACGCAGGAACTGATGCTTGGCTACTCCGACTCGAACAAAGACGGTGGCATGCTGACCAGCACCTGGGAGATCTACCGCGCGCATCGCGCACTGCATCAGGTGGCGACGGAGTGCAAGGTGCATCTGCGGCTGTTTCATGGCCGCGGGGGAACAGTCGGCCGCGGCGGGGGACCGACGCACCGCGCGATCTATGCGCAGCCCTTCGACAGCTTTGAGGGACAGTTACGAATTACAGAGCAGGGCGAGGTGCTGAGCTTCAAATACGGCGACGTGGTGTTGGCTGAGCGCAATCTGGAGCTGATGCTGGCGGCGTCGCTGGATGCTCTGGCGCGGCCCAACGACCGCATCGGCGATGGGCGACTGAGCGGGCGCATGGAGCCGGCGTGGGAAGACGCCATGAATACGCTTTCGGAAGAGAGCTTCGCGTTTTATCGCGAGCACGTCATCGACGATCCAGATGTGCTCGAGTACTTCGAGCAGGCCACACCGGTCGCAGAACTGGAAAATGTGCGCATCGGCTCGCGTCCGTCGCGCCGCAGCGGCAAGCGCAACTTGGCGGACCTGCGCGCCATCCCGTGGGTCTTTGGCTGGACGCAGAGCCGGCATCAACTGCCGGCGTGGTTTGGCGTGGGCTACGCGGTGACTCGCTTTGCCGAGCGCGATCTCCCGCTGCTGCGGACGATGATGGCGCGTTTTCCGCTGTTCATCGACCTGGTGCGCAATGTGGAGATGGCGCTGGCCAAGTCCGACTTCGGCATCGCGAAGCTCTACAGCGAGTTGGTCGAGGACAAGGCTCTCCGCAATCGCGTCTACCGCAAGCTGAAGGAAGAGTTCGAACGGACGGAGCAGGCGGTGCTGCTGGTGACGGGACAGAAGGCGCTGCTGGATTCGAATCCGGTGCTGGCGCGCTCCATCCGGCTGCGCAATCCGTACGTCGATCCGATGAGCCTGATCCAGGTGGAGCTGCTGCGGCGCAAGCGCAATGGCGAGGACTCCGATGCGCTGAACCGCGCGCTGGGAGCGACCATCAACGGTATCTCTGCGGGGCTGCGCAATACCGGTTGAAGCGCTTGTTTAGTTGCGGGTAAGGACCAGGGCCGAGGGAATCGGTACGTTTGCCTTCTCCTGGCGCTCGCGCCTGGCGTTGGCGAGGGAGAGATCGGCTGCCGCCACTAGCGCGTCGACGGTGTCGCCGTCCACAGGAAAACAGCTGATGCCGATGCAGGCGGTCACCTGGGTGCTGCCTTCCGGCAGAGTGAGCAGGCCGGCCTCGCGCACGGCGGCGCGCAGATCACGCACGCGTGCTTCAGCGATGTCGAGTGGCAAGCCAGGAAAGAATATGCCGAACTCATCGCCTCCGAGGCGGGAGAGCAGGTCACCTTCGCGCACCGTGAGACGGAAGCAATCAGCCACCTGGCGCAACATGCGATTCGCGTCCATCAGACCGATGGTCTGATTGATCTCGCCAAACGCATCGAGATCGCAGATAACGAGGACGCCGGTTAGATTCGCGTCTCTGCAGCGGGGGAGTCCGCGCGCGAGCCGGTCGAAGAACGCCTCGGGGCTCAGCAGCCCGGTTAGAAGATCAGTCTCGTGGGGCTGGCCGGTGACCAGCGCATCGGCGCGCGTGCCTATGCTGCCCGGCTCTGGGCTGCCCGGCTCGGGCGACGGCGCCGCGGCCGGAGTCGATTCCGGTGTCGGCTGTTGGGGATGCTCTGCTGCGGCGGTCAGCTCCGGCATGACTACAGGGATGCAGGCAATCGGCGGGCTCTGCTCCGCTGTCACGGAAGGCTTGCGCTCGCTAAGGGGTGCGGACCAATAGATGACCGCAGATGCGGATGCGACCACCGCCATGGCGACGAGGCTCAGCGGGATCGGCCAGTCCTGATGCCCGGCTAACGCAGCCAGAAGAGCGCCAAGGATGGGAAGAATGGCGAAAAGAGTGCGCGGCAATGGCGAGCGTGGCATGTGTTTTGGTCGTGGCCGTCGATGGTATAGAGCAGGCTCTGGTTGAGCATAGCGCCGCTTGCTTCGTCCGGCTGCGCGCCTTCCGTACCGACAGCTACAACTTTCGGAGCAGAATCAAGGCAAAGGAATTGACGACGGAGGCGACGGCATGTCCTTAGCTCACGTCCTGTATTCTCAGACGCGTGAAGAAACGCAGCATCTGGCGGGAGATTGCACCCGTACTGGCCCCCATCGCCCTTATCAGCGGGGTATGTATCTCGGAGTTGAGCCGCCCTTCCGCGATTACCGCTGCAGCCGAACAAGTCTCCGCACAAGTCTCCGCACAGGCCTCCGCAAATGCAGGCGCAAGCTACGCCCAGGTCGCGCCTATTCTTGAGTCGCGGTGCGCAAGCTGCCACAATCCGCAGGGCGGCGCACCCTTCAGCCTGCTGACCTATGACGACGCGAAACAGTGGAGCGGCCAGATTCTGGAAGTGACGCAGAACCGGTATATGCCGCCCTGGCTGCCCGCTCCTGGCAAAGGCGATTTCGTGGGGGAGCGACGCCTTTCGGATGCCGAGCTGGAGGCGATACGCGGCTGGGTAGGCGGGGGTGCGCCGGGATCAGGCGAGGCGGGTCCAACGGCTCCTGAGCCGCCAGAGTGGCCGCTGGGCAAACCGGATGCGGTGCTTACGCTGGCAGAGCCGGTGGCATTGCCGGGCAACGGACAGGATGTCTTCACCAACCTGGTTGTGCCTTTTGCCGGAGATCAGGCGCGAAGATTGCGCGCCATCCAGATTCGGCCGAGCGATCCGCAGGCGGTGCGCAGTGTGCTGCTGTCGTTCGATGCCAGCGGCAGGCTGCGGCAGACGGATGGATGGAAGCAGGGAATTGCGGGTATGGAGCCGCCGGAGGATGCGGCAGCGGGTGCGGCAGGGCTGATCTTCTGGTCGCCGGGATCGCAGGAGCTGAAGCCGCGGCTGGGCGATAGCTGGAGGGTGAAGCCGGGCAGCGATCTGCTGTTGACGACGCACCTGAAGACCACCGGGAAGAAGCTGGCGCTGCAATTCCAGATCGGTCTCTACTATGCGGCGAAGACGGCAGCCGGCGGGCCGCGCGTGTCCGTTGTGCGGCTGGCGCATCGCGGCCCGATCGAGATACCGGCTGGTGCTTCCTCGACAACACTCGAAGACAGTTACACATTGCCCCAGTCCGCTGCGGTGACGGCAGTCTATCCGCGGGCGCACTTTCTGGCCCGCAGTTTCGAAGCGTATGCAATGACGCCCCGCGGCAAGCAGGTGTGGCTGCTCTCCATTTCCAAGTGGGACGCGGACTGGGTGGAGGTGTATCGGTATCGACGGCCGGTGCTGCTGCCGAAGGGTTCGGTCATTCATTGGACGATCAGCTATGACAACTCGGCTGAGAATCCGCACAACCCGAGCGATCCGGCAGTTGCGGTGCATGGCGGCACGGGGCCAGCGGATGAGACAGACGCGCTCCTGCTGGAGATGGAGGCCGCTGCGGGCACGAATACTGTGACGTGGCGGAAAGCAATGGAGAGTGCAGGGAAGTAGCGCCTAGCCCAGCTTGGCTTCGAGCTCCGCCCAGCGCGCGTAGAGCGCATCGGCAGCGGCCTGCGCGCTCGCCAACTCATTGAGGGCGAGCTGCAATTGCACGGCATCGCTGGCGATGGCTGGATCGTCGATGGCTGTATGGGCGCGCTGCAGTGCTGCTTCGGCCTCCGCGACGCGGGCTTCGATGGTCTCGTAGTCGCGGGCCTCCAGGTAAGAGAGCTTCTTGCGCGTGGGCTGAGGAGCTGTCGTTGCCGCCACGGGAGCGGATGAACGGTCTAGGCTCGCGCGCTGCTGCTGAAGCTCGTCGCGCCATGTCTCCCATTGCAGATAGTCGGCGAACTGGTCCGCGTTGCCGGCACCATCCAGACCGAGTACGACGGTCGATACGCGATCGAGCAGGTAGCGATCGTGCGTGACCAGCACCAGCGCGCCGCGAAACTCGAGCAGATTCTCTTCGAGGATTTCGAGCGTGGGGATGTCGAGATCGTTCGTAGGCTCATCGAGCAGGAGCAGGTCTGCGGGCTCGAGCATCAGCTTCGCGATGAGGACACGTGCGCGCTCGCCGCCGGAGAGGTTTGCGACTGGCTGGCTGAGCTGCTCGCCGGTGAAGAGGAAGCGTGAGGCCCACGAGGCGACGTGGATGACGCGGTCCTGATAGACGAC
>JAUTWX010000100.1 GCA_030838385.1 Acidobacteriaceae bacterium | reverse complement strand
CTGCCAGTCCGTCTTCTCCTCCACCAGCGCGGCGCGTTTGCGCTGGATCGTATCGGTAGCGCGCGCCACATTGCGGCGCAGTTGGGTGTCGCGAAGACCCGCCTTCGCCGCCTCCGGAAATGGCAACGCGGTCTTGGGGTCAAGTACGCGAGGCTCAATCTGGACGAGACTCATGCGGGAGTGTCCTCCGTGCCGGCCAGCACCTCCGCGATGTGCAAGGTGCGCACGCCGGCGAACTGACGGTGCAGCATACCCTGCATGTGCATCAGGCAGGAGTTGTCACACGCCGTGCAGACCTCAGCGCGCGTATTCAGCACCGCGCGCGTCTTGTCCGTCAGCATGGCGGCGGAAACATCCGCGTTCTTCACCGCGAAGGTGCCACCGAAGCCGCAGCATTGCTCCACATTTTCCAACGGCACCAGCTCGAGTCCGCGCACGGCGCGCAGCAACTGCAACGGCTTGTCGCCGAGGTGCAGACTGCGCAGACCATGGCAGCTTGCGTGATACGTCACGCGATGCGGGAAGTATGCACCGACATCCGTCACGTCGAGCCGGTCCACCAGCAGCTCGCTGAACTCATAGATGCGCGGCAGAAGCCGCTCGACCGCTATCGCCATTTCCGCATCCTTGTTCTCACGCGCCAATGCGGGGTAGTACTCGCGCATCATCGCAACACAGGAAGACGACGGAATGCACACCACTTCCGCGTTGGCGAAGATCTCCACGAAGCGTTTCGCCAGCGGATAAGCCTCACGGGCATAGCCGGTGTTGAAGTGCATCTGGCCGCAGCAGGTCTGCTCCGGTGGGAACTCGACCGTGTGGCCCAGCCGCTCCAGCACACGCACCACCGACTGCCCGGTGCGCGGAAACAGAGTGTCGTTGTAGCAGGTGATGAAAAGAGCGATGCGCACGCGATGCTGGAACCCGTCTCCTGTCAGCAGATTGGAGACGGGGCCTAGTGAAGCGTCGTCTCCTGTTTCAGCGGAAGATCCTGGGACGATCCGCCGACAAGGAAAGTGTACTGCCCCGGAACGAGCTTCCACCCCGGCTGTTCATCGCCCTGCCCGTCATAGATCGAGAGATACTTCGGATCGACGGCCACGGTGACCTCGCGGCTCTCGCCCGGCTTCAGCGCAACCCGCGCCCATCCCACCAACCGCTTCGGCGGCTCCTCTGCCGCGGCCGGCAATCCTGCGTAGACCTCGGCAATTTCGGTGCCAGCGCGCTCGCCTGTATTCGTCACTGTAAAGGTGACGCTATGACCGGCATCCTCGCCCAGCTTCAAACCGGAGTAGCGATAACTCGTATAGGACAGGCCGTAGCCGAAGGGAAAGAGCACCGGCTTCTGCTCGGCGTCGTACCACTTGTAGCCAACTTTGACTCCTTCGTCATAATGCACGCTGAAGGTCGGCTTGGCCTCGCCCGTGCGCATGACAGCCTCTTTACCCTGCGCACCCGGCGGCGGCGTCACCAGGTGCGGATGCGGCAGGTCGGCCACGCTGCGCGGAAAGGTCATCGGCAGCTTGCCGCTCGGATTCACTTCGCCGAACAGAACATTCGCCATTGCCTTCGCACCACCGCTACCCGCGTACCAGGCCTCCACTACGCCCTCGACCTTATCCAGCCAAGGCATGGTCACCGCAGTCCCCGTTTCCAGCACGACGATGGTGTGCGGGTTGGCAGCGGCCACCTGCTCGATCAGTGCGTCCTGATGGTCCGGCAGCGACAGGTCGGGGAGGTCCATGCCCTCGCTCTCCCACTGATATGCGAAGACGACCGCAACATCCGCGCCCTTCGCAGCCTCGGCCGCAGTCGCAGGCTCGCTCCCGCCATAGCGCACCGTGACACCGGGCGCCTTCGCCGCAATCGCCTTCAGCGGCGAGGTTGGAAACCAGACATGCGCCTGCCAGGGCGCGGGCGGACGACCCGGAGGGTCCACCTGCGCGGAGCCGCCGCCGGAAATCATGCCGGTGTCCGCATTCACGCCGAGTACCGCAATCGAATGCACCTTCGCCGGGTCGAGCGGCAGGAGGTTGTGTTCGTTCTTCAGCAGCACGATGCTGCTCTCCTCGATGCGCTGCGCCGTCTCCAGACCTCCCTCCACATCGACCACGCTCTTCTGCGCCGGATAATCCACGAGGCCGGCTGCAAACTCCCCACGCAACACCCGGCGCGCGTGATCGTCGATCTGCGACATCGGCACCTGGCCGTTCTGCACTGCCTCTTTCAGCTTCGCGCCGTAGAAGTCGTCCAGCGGCTCTTCATTGTCGAGCCCTGCAGCAGAGGCTTTCACAGTACTGTGCGTCCCGCCCCAGTCGGAGAGCACAAAGCCCTTGAAGTTCCACTCCTTCTTCAGCACATCCGTCAGCAGGTACTTGTTCTCGCAGGCGTAGTCCCCATTCACCCCGTTGTAACTGCACATCACGGCGCTCGGGTCGCCCACCTTGAGACCGATCTCGAAGGCCAGCAGATCACTCTCGCGCATGGCGCGCTTGCCGATGATGGAGTCCACTTCGTTGCGTCCGCTCTCCTGGTCGTTCACCGCGTAGTGCTTGATGTCGCCGATCACGTGCTGCGCCCGCTCGCACTTGATGCGGTTGCCCACCAGTGTCCCGGCCAGCACCGGATCCTCGCCCATGTACTCAAAGGTGCGGCCGTTGCGGGGCTCGCGCGTCAGGTTCACACCGCCGCCCAGGGTCATGTTGTATCCCTGCGCGCGCAGCTCACGGCCGATCAGGGCGCCATAATCGCAGGCCGCCTGCGGGTCCCAGCTTGCGGCCGAGCCCAGGTTCGACGGCAATGCAGTCGAATAGCGGCCATTCTCCGCGCTGCTGCGCACGCCGTACGCTGCATCGCTCATCTGGATGATCGGAATGCCTAGCCGCTCCACACCCAGCGTGAAGCCCGCGCCGCCGTTGCCGAGGTACGCATTCGGACGCGGCGCGCCCCAGCCCGGCATGCCATTGCCGTGCAGCAAATTAATCTTTTCATCCAGCGTGAGTTGCTTCAGCACCATTTCGGCGCGCTCATCCGGCGACAGCCCGGGCTTCATCCACGGCTGATTCTGCACGGGCGACTCGGCCTGATTGTGGTGATGGTGCTGCGCGCGCAATGACGTACTGCCAGCAACAGCCAGGGTTCCAGCCAGAAACAGCGAAAGAGACCTGCTCATCGAGGGGCTACCATCCAGTGGTTTTATGCCCACCCATCATAGCCACACAGACGCCGTTCTGTGCAGCTTTTTTCCTCTTCCCGTGCCACGCGCAATCGTTTGACTACTGGCGTAGAAGACCAGCTTCCGGTCAGGCGACCGGCGCGCTCTCCCGGTTGCGAAGCAGATCGTGCAGCGGCTTGCTGTAGGTGCGGCTCACCCGCAGGTGGGTGCCGTCCTGCAGCGTCAGCCTGCAGTCCCGGTTCGCCAGCGGTTCAATCCGCGTGATGCGGTCCAGCTTCACAATCGTCGACCGGTGAACGCGCAGGAATTCATTGCGGTCCAGCCGGCACTCCAACAGGTGGAGTGGCTCTCGCAGCAGATGCATCTTCTTCGCAACATGCAGGCCCGCATAGTCACCTACCGCTTCAATCCAGTCGATCTCCGACGACTGCACAAAGGCCACCTGGTTTCCATTGCGGATGGCGAAGCGCTTGGCCGGGCCACCGTCTTGACGCTCGGAGTGCAGTTCCAGCAGCTTCTGGAACCGGCTATGCAGTAGATCCTGCTGCTGCAGCGCCAGGATGCGCCGCGCCCGCTCGAGCGCGATCAGAAACCGCACATTGTCGATCGGCTTCAGCAGATAATCGAGCGCCTGCACCTCGAAAGCAGCCAGCGCGTACTCGTCATAGGCGGTGAGAAAGATGATGCACGGGATCGACCCCTGCGGCAGCGCCCGCAGCACCTCTATGCCGCACATTCCGGGCATCTGGATATCGAGAAATACCAGGTCGGGCTTGAGCGTCAGGATGGACTGGATAGCATCTTCGCCGTTGGCGCATTCTCCGATCACCGTGATGTCAGGGTGCTCCGCCAGACGAAGACTGACACCACGCCGCGCCAGTGGCTCGTCATCCACAATCAATGCTCGAACGTTCACTGTGCCTCCAACATTTGCAGTTCGGATAGTGTCTCGACGGTGCTGAACGGCATCGAGATGCGGACCTCGTAAGTGCCGCTCGGGGTCGCATGGGTTTCCAGTGTCGCCTCATATCCATACATCTGCTGCAGCCGTGCGCGCGTATTGGTCAGCCCGACTCCGCGATGCGGTGCCGCCGTAGTGCGCCGCAAAACCGGCTCGTCGTCCTCCGCTCCATCATTCTCTATCCTCACGCGCAACCGGCCACCTGCCATGTCGGAGCGCAGGACAAGATTGCCCCCATCCGGCCGCTTGGCAATGCCATGCCGGATCGCGTTCTCTACCAGCGGCTGTAGCAGAAAACGCGGCACCAGCGCCTCCTGCGTCTCGGGATCGATGGCGAAGCTAACCATCAGGCGAGGACCAAACCGGATCTTTTCCAGCGCCAGATATTCCTTCGTGACCGCAATCTCTTCTTTCAACGAGACCTGGTGTGTGTCCGGTGATTCCAGCGTTCTGCGCAGCAGGTCCGCCAGACGAGCGATCATCTGCGTGGCAATCCGCGGCTGGTTGTCCAGCACCAGAGTAGAGATCGCATTCAGTATGTTGAAGAGAAAGTGCGGCTGAAGCTGGTAGCGCAATGCGCGCATCTGTGCCTCGCGCGCCATCACCTCCAGAGCCTGCATCCGTCCTTTCTCTTCTTCCCAAGCCTGGTAGTGCTTGATACCGAAGTAGAGAAAGCCCCATGCCGCGAGGACGAAGCAACTGCCGGTGGCATACGCAAAGATGTGGCTCAAGTGGAAGTGGGACGTCCCTTCGCCAAACCGGAGCTCCGACCATACCGATATTGCAGAAACGAGGAAGCCCAGCCCATACGCGACAACCGTACAAGTGAACAATGCGCGGATGAGTGGCACCCGCGCTTGCCACAGCGCATGACACACCCCATACATCACGAAGCTGAGAAGAAATCCAGACAGAAGAAACATGCCGTGGTACGCCACGTCTTCCCGCGCGTAGCGCATGGGGAACATCGATGCGGCCACGGTCGTGGCGTACAGCAGCCAGCCGCCTAACTGGAATTGCCAGAACGAGCGAAGCCGCGAGCGGGAGGTGAGTTGTGCCACGATACACATTCTATTAGTCTGCGGGGCGATCTTCCGCACCGTTCTGGCGCAGGAAATGCACGGTTCGTCGCAATCCAGGGTCGGCTCGTCGATACCCGCTGTAAACACGTCCCATCGCGCTTTTAAATTGTGGCGCATGCGACAGTTATTGCGAGCCTCGCTCCGTCTCCTGGCCGTGGGCCTGACGGTCTCGTTCGGCCAGTCCTTCTGTCAGGCTTCCTCCCTCATTCCGCCCACAGGCTTCAGCTTCGCGGGCTACTGGCAATGTTCCGGCAGCTTCCCCGGCAGCGGCCGCGAGCATCGCTCCGTCTATCACGGCGAGTCCAGCGCCGACGGCAAATGGGTGGACCTGACTGAGACCGACGTCGAGCCAAAAGGCTACGTCGGGCGTTACGAATTGGGAACGGACGCGGGCCAGGACAAGCTCGTGTTCATCGATATGAACTCCTCCGGCTACGCTATTTTCGAGAGCCCCGGCTGGAACGGACACACCCTCACCGTGACCAGTACCGAGGTGCTGCGCTATTCGTCAGCGGCTCCTAAGAACCGCTTCCTCTATACGGTGAACGATCCGCAGCACTTCGATGTGGAATGGCAGTACCAGAAAGCCGGCGCATGGGCCTCCGGCGATCTGCTGCACTGCGCCGCGCAAACGCCGCGCCTGGCCGTAAGCTATGCGCCCAATGTCCATACCGGCAGCATGTTGTCTGTCATCTTGCGCGCATTCATCGAATCCAAACCGACGCTCTTTCTCACGCTGCAACTGCCCTTCTAGGCTGAGCGCCCTATCGCGCCGGACGGTCACTCTAGCATTCACCGCAAAGCCGCACGCAATCATCACGCTGCGCGTCGTTGCGCATACGCCGGAGAAAGCTGCCTGCGGCCCATACTGCAAGCCGTTCCATTAGTGCATGCCGCATTCGCGCACCGCTCCGCAGTCGCACACCCATCACCGATATGTAGAATCGAAACCGAAATGCAATTTCCACCCGGAGTTTTCTCGTGACCACGACTCCAGTCCGGCCCTTCCCGTCTGCAGAAGATGCGGCGAAAGACAAAGCGGCGGGCGTGCAGGGCGCAATCGCCTGGTCAAGTCTGCTCTTTGCTCTTCTGCAGAGCATCTGCACCTTTTTTGCCGCCGCAAACGGTCTGCGTTTTGTCGTCGGCCTCGGCTCGCTCGTGCTCAGCGCCAGTGCGGGCACCATGGTGGATCGCTTCCATGCAGACGGGCTCCGCATCCCCATGGTCAGCCTTGCCTTGATCGGCTCGCTGTTAAATCTCGGCATCCTCGCGCAAGTCCGTCGGCTGCGCCTTCGTCCTGCATCGCTCTGGCGTCAGCAGCCGCCAAGCGCGCGTAAGCTCCGCATGGAGCGCCTGCAGATCGTCCTCTCCGTCGCTACGCTGGCACTCATCGCAGTAGAAGAGCTCCTCCACTACCACTACTGCGGACACCTCTAAGCATTCAAGATTTGCCATGGCTCGCAGCGGATGCCGCCGCGCGCCCACCATCTCCGCGCGCGCGTCTGGTCATGCTTTCCAGTTCGTCCAGTGTGCGCGGCCAGTCCTTGCCCAGCAACCGCGACAAGCTGCGGTCCGCCAGCACACGACCTTCCGTCTGACATCGCGCACAATAGTTCGTCTCGTTGTCCGCATAGCGGATGCGCTGGATCGGCTCGCCGCATCGCGGGCACGGCTGACCATAGCGCCCATGCACCGCCATGTCTTTGCGGAAGGCGGTCACCTTCTCCGGAAAATCGACCTTCGCTTCTGTCTTCAGCCGGTCGATCCAGAGCTGCAACGTCTCCCGCGTGGCCGTGAAGAGCCGCTGCCACTCCTCGGATCCGAGCTTGTGCGTCTGCTTGATCGGCGATAGCTGCGCCGCGTGGAGAATCTCGTCCGAGTAAGCGTTGCCGATACCGCTCACGATCCGCGGATCGGTCAGCGCTCGCTTCAGCGTGCGGTTCTCCATCATCAGAGCCGTGCGGAAAGAATCCAGATCGCAGGCAAAGACTTCGACGCCACCCGGATCGATGGACTGCAGCCCTTCCTCTCCGCTCAGAACGTGCAGCGATGCGCGCCTCTTCGTGCCCGCCTCCGTCAACACCACCGAGCCGCTTGGAAAATCGAAGGCCGCCAGACTGTTCCGTCCTGCGAGCTTCGCGCCCGATGGCCGCCAGTGCAGCCGACCGGCGATCATCAGGTGGAGCACCAGCCACAGGTCGCCCTCCATGCCGATCGCGATGCGCTTGCCGATCCTCCGCAATTCGCATACCGTGCGGCCCTCTGCGCTGCTCAGCGGCGGCTGCACCGTACGCAGCAAAAAGGCGCTCGCCACGCGCACCTGCTGCAGCCTCTGTCCAACAATGCGCGCTTCGAGCGCGCTGAGATACACGGCGATATCCGGCAGCTCCGGCATGCGATTCAGCTTGCACGGCACAGGTGCTCGCTGGCAACTTCGCAGGCGTACGAAGGCTCGGTTTAGGATCTGCGCTTCCCAGGGATCAAGCGCATCATCCGGCAGTGAAGCGTTCGCAATGGTGAGCTTTCAGCTCTCCGCCGGGCAGCTTTCGCACTCAGAAACCATGCCGAACTCGCTGCAGATAGTCTGCACGAACCGTTCAACACTCTGCCGAACCATATCTCTCTTCAACAACTTAGTAAGTCGTACGGATATCCGGAATAAGTCCTTTGACCCCGGTGGCCTAAGTCGCATATCTTCTTCGTGGTTATCCGCAGGAAGGTGATGCGGCTGGCCGCGTTCTGCGTTACCCCCCGCAGGTAACGTGTCTCATGCTCTACACGCAACCGAGCCTGACGCAGATTCCCCCTGAAACGATCGCTCGACGGAATGCACTAATCGAGGGAGGTCTGTCATGATGCTGCACCGCTTTCTATTGCCTATGGTTCTCAGCCTTGTTGTTGTGCCCATGGCTGCATTGCATGCACAGCAGCAGACCATGACCAATGCCGACCTGGTAAAGCTGGTCCAGGCGGGTGTCCCTGAATCGGCAATCATCGCTTCGATTCACTCCAGTACTCCCAACTTCGATCTGTCGAGCGACGGACTCATCGCCCTGCACAAAGCCGGCGTAACCGAGGGTGAACTGCAAGCTGCGATTGCGGCAAGCGGCGGCGCACACCCCGCAAGCGCTGCGGCGCCAGCCATATCCGCCCGCTCGGCAACGCACGTTCCTACGGTCGCATTCATCGTCGCCGGCTCTCCGCAGCAGATCCCGTTGGAGAAGGTGCAGCTCGCCGAGACGAAAAACAAACCCTCCTCGATGAACAGTCTGGCCAGCGACACAATGCTGGGCCAGACGATGCAGGCGGGCGTGAATACAACCGCCTGGGAAGTTGCAAACCACACCGGTTCGTATGCTGGCTACACCGCGGTGGGCACCGCTGGCGGTCTGATGTCCGGCATGATGTCCAGGCGCAAACCCACCGTCACCTACGTATGGGGAATCGCCGGCGCATCGTCGAACAACGTCGCGACCAGCACGCTTCCGGCTTTCATGGTGAACCTGGCGGATGTCCCTGGAGTCAATGCGGACGACTATGAGCCCGCGATCCTGAAGCTGACGCCCGCGCAGAATTCCGTGCGCCTTCTGGGCGCGACGCAGGGGAAGGAGGATGCACGCTCCAGCCCGGCGGCGGACTGGGAGGTGTATTCCAATTTCCTAGAAGAGCGCGTGGCTATCCAGAAGCAAACGCTGGCACCTGGACAATACAGGATTGTGCCGACGTCGCCGCTATTGCCCGGCGAATATGGGGTCGCGCTCCGGCCCCTCTCAAAATCGAAGAAATTTTCCGGCGCCGATATCATGCGCGGCCAGGGCGACGGCATGATCTTCGACGCGGCATGGTCCTTCCAGGTGCCGGCCGGCGCCAGGGCGCAGTGAGAAGCACAATGCAAACCTGTCTGCGGACAGGCGAGCGAGGATATCTATGACTCAGCCACGGCATATCTCGCCTTTCGTGCTACGCGCTCTTGCTTTGCTGCTGGTCTGCACCTGCACCTCGTTGATTTCCTGCCACAAGAGCACTGATCCCTCCGCAGCATCGCCTTCCTCCGGAAGCAGTCCGGCAGGCGTCGCACCGGCCAGCGTCGCCGATATCTCATCCGGGATCGATCTATCGAAGCAGCCCGGCACGCGCTATCAGGTGACCTACGCAAACGATGTCATCCGCATAAGCGCGCCAACCGTGCGGCGGGATCTGATCGGCGTCAATCGCGATCACGACATCTATATCTTCTCTGACTCGGCGGAGCTGCGAAGCAAGTTGACTCCCGGCAGCTTTGTCCTGTTCGAAGGAGCGAGCTTCAAGAAAATCCAGGCCATCGCGACGGGTGGCTCACACCTGATCGTCGGCGTCGAGGCAGCGCCGCTCACCCGTCTTTTCAAGGACGCCGATATTCGCTGGCATACGCCGATCAATTTTCTCGAGATACACAACCGTCAGGAGGCATTATCGCGCCACTCTTATGTTCGTCGCTTCTCGCTGCCCTGGCTCTCACCTCCGCCTGTAAGTGCGGCAGAGGCCAAGGAGGAAGAGGAGGAGGGCTGGCACATTAAGTCCGACGCTCACTTCAGTCCAGACAAAGTAAACTTCCAAGTCGACCTGACGAGAAGCGGCGACTTAGACGCGACCATCACCGGCAAGGGATATGTGAAGAACTTTGAGTCATCCCTGGCGCTTACGGTGAATAACAGTCAGGTGAGCAAGTTCGACTTCAGCAATCAGAACGTCAACGGCATCGTCGATTTCGACTGGACCATCGGCGCCTCCGGCAAACCGCCGGAGTTAGGCGAGGAAAGACTTAAGCTGCCAGCCCTCATGTCTGTGCCGCTGTATCTCGGCGCACTGCCCTTCACACTGGAGCTAGGCGAGGCCCTGCTCTTTCACCCCGCCTTTAGCACCAAGCAGGAGATCGCCAAGGGCGCGTTTCACGTGGACTACAACGGTGTGACCGGGCTGAGCGTTACGAAAACCGGCACACAGGATACGAGCGACGCGACCTCTGATAGCTCGATCCAGACTTCGACCGCGTTTTCTCCGATGGCGGCCTTCGGCGTAGTCGTTGCCGTCGCCATGCCAAGGTTCGAGCTCAAGACAGGTACTGAGGAGCTTCTTCCGCCTATGCCCGATGCGCTGGCCGATCGCGCCGCAGCACTCCTGGAAAAGACTACTATCGGGCACTTCATCAAAAAGGCGAAAGAAGCCCTGAAGACGGAGGCCGCCGGCACCTTCCAGGTAGTTCTATCGAGCACCGCGTCTCACTCCGGCATGCTGAGCCTGGTACCGTGCCAGCGCTTCACGCTGCACGTCGAAGGCCAGGTAAGTGCCGACGCAACTGTCCTAGGAATGCCGAAAGAATTGCTCAAGACGATCACGATATTCAAGAAAGATATCGACCATCCCACGCCAAACGCGAAGATATGCACCGGTTAGAGTTACGCGGCTAGTAAATGGATAACTCGTTGCAACAAGTCATAACGATTTATGGAGTGAACCATGACCCAGTTCTGTACACGTTGCGGAAAGCCATTGCAGCCAGGGGTACGTTTCTGCACCTCCTGTGGAGGCGCAGTCGCGGCTCCGGCAGCGCCGCCGCAGAATCCATCTACAGCCGCGCCTGCGACACCCTCTCAGCAGGCGGCACAGTTCACCCCCGTGAGTGCGTTCACGCCGGGCGGCCAGACGTCCTCCTCGCCTCCGGCCGCTGCGTGGGCGACCGTCGCAGCGCCTGAGATCCCGCAGGCCACAGCGTCCCCTCAGTTCGCACCTGTCGACCTACCGGCGGCATCGCAGCCAACAAGCGACGCATCGCCGAATCAGAGTTGGGCGCAGACCGCGCCCAGGCCGGCTGATGTGCCTACATCGAACGGAACACCGGGCACTGCCACTCCGGCACAGCAGGGATCATTCGCTCCGGTCTCCTATGCCGCCGCACCGCCTCCATCCACTCCAGGTCAGCAATGGTCGCAGCCCGCACCTTCTACATCCGCGTCGGATCAACAGTGGTCGCAGACACCTCCGACGTCCGCTCCCACTCAGCAATGGTCCCAGATCCCGCCGAACGGGTTCCCGCCCTCCACACCGCTCAGCGCCGCCGGCCAGCCTCCGCAGCGTCCTTCCGTGTTGCCAAAGCTCATTGGCATCGCGCTGGTCTTCATCCTGCTCGTCGGAGCAGTAGTGGTTGGCGGGGTGGTCTATGTGGGTTACAAGGTGCGGCAGAAAACACGCGGCATGACCCAGAGCTTTTCTCGCCTCGCGAATGACAAAAGTCTGAGCCTGACGAAGGACGGCTCGCCGGATGCGAAGGGCGCATTGCAGGGTTTGCTCAATGCATTGAATGGCAAGAGTGCAAGCGCGGATGGCATCCCCGTGCTCTCCTCGAACGATCCGGTGACACCCTGCGAGGCATCGTCGTTCCCCGCCCAGGATAAGGCGCGTGTGCCCTTCAAGCCGGGCACGGTGTTTACCACCGCCTGGGGCGTGAAGTACGGCGATGTAGAAGCCAGGAACTCCATAGACGCCATCGACGCTGCAAAAGTCACGACCACCGCCGCCACCCAGGAATACAAGAACGACAACGGGACGACCTCGAAGGCTCTGACGATCACGAATCAGAACTGCAATAGTGACTATCAGACTGCCGATAACTACATAACGGTGAACTCGCAAAGATTGCCGTCGCTGATGCACGATATGACGCGCTATCGTCTCTCGGACAAAGCATTCCAGGAGATCAGGTCAAACGGCCAGATAGATCTCAAGTATGTCGACATCTGGTACTTCGGCAACGGCGTAAAGCTGACGCACGAGGGCGGCGTGCTGACCCGCGTTGAGCCTCAGGATGTGCAGTATCCGATGATCGTGAACGACCAGCGCGTCGAACTGCCGGTGATTCACCTCAAAGGAGACATAACCCCTGTCGGCAAAGATCCGCGGCCCCCCGATCAGCGGCCGACAAAGAGTGACGGCGAGATCTTCGTTCTGGACGATCCCGCCAACCCCCTCGTTCTGAACTGGAGGCTGAAGGATCCGCTGTATCACAACGGCAACTTCCGCGTGGAGATCATCAAGATCAACTACCCCGTAGCCAAGCCGGAAAATGTTCTGGAGAAGCAGTTGACGCAGGAAAGGCGCGCCGTCACCTACGGCATCTACTTCGACTTCAACCGGGACACCCTGAAGTCCGAGTCCGAGCCGGTGCTCAAACAAATCGCGCAAGCGATGACCGACAACCCGGACTGGAAGCTCACGGTAGAGGGCCACACCGACAACGTCGGCGGCGACCCCTATAACCTCGAACTCTCCCGACGCCGCGCCGCAGCCGTAAAGCAAGCCCTGGTCAGCCAGTACAACATCACCCCGGATCGCCTGCTCACCGGCGGCTTCGGCGCATCGCGTCCCGTCGAGACAAACGACACATTAGAAGGCAGGGCCCGCAACAGGCGCGTAGAACTGGTAAGGCAGTAAGGATGCTTCCTGCCAGAGTTATTTAGATGCGTCACCTGTGAAGCCTCGGCACCCCTCCCAAAGCCGGGCAGGGCGAGGAGTTACCCCGAGTATCTGCTCCGCTTGGGAGAAGTGACCGACCGGCAGTTTGTCGGCGCCTACATGTTTCAACTGCTTGCCTGGCAGCGGGGGCATATTTCTCCCCGATATGTAAGTCCATAAAGCTCCCTGCGCCGTTCAAGACAAGAGATGCTGCGCTTATCGGTGACCTCATCCAATTGGATAAGCTTCGCATCCAAAGCAATTGGGAAAAGATTGAAAGTCGGAGCACAGCAGTATGCGTGTTGCATTGATTGCCTCGCCCTTCATCAGTGTTCCGCCGTTAGGTTATGGTGGGACAGAGCTATTTGTCGCCAATCTCGCCGAAGCCCTGGTTCGTCTTGGAGTAGAGGTTGACGTATATGCGAATGGCGAATCGCGGGTGAAGGCCAACCTGCGTTCGCGCTATCCGAAGCAGGATTGGCCTCTCGCGTCAGAGATCTCCAGCATGCCAAAAGAGATCGACCACACAGCTTGGGCAGTCAGCGACGCGGAGCGGGTTTGCGATCTCATTCATGTAAGTTCTCCTCTCGCGGTACCGTTTTCGTGTTTCTCTTTACGGGCTTTCGTCTGCACGCTTCACCACGGGGGTGGCGCGATGACTACGGAGCTCTACGAGCGATATAGTGCGGTCGCATATGCTGCGATTAGCCAATACCAGGCCTCCCAGCATCCCACGTTGCATCCGAGACTGATTCCTCACGGCTTGGATTTCTCAAAATATCAGTTTGAGGAGAAGAAAGCGTCCTATGTAGCGTTTCTGGGCCGAATCTGCCCGATCAAGGGTGCACATAACGCAATCGCAATTGCGAAACGGGCAGGCATTCCGCTCAAAATCGCAGGCGAGGTTCAGCCTGCTTTTCGGGACTACTTCAATAGCGAGATTCGCCCGCATCTCGATGGTCACAATGTTGAATTCGTGGGTGAATCGGATCTCGCTCTGAAGAATGAGCTGCTAAGTCACGCCGCCGCATTGCTGTTTCCTATCGAATGGGAAGAACCATTCGGCCTGGCAATGGTTGAGGCGATGGCCTGCGGGACACCCGTTATCGCCTTTTCCGGCGGAGCTGTCGAAGAAGTGATCGACGACGGTATCTCAGGAAGGGTTTGCCGCGATGTCGGCGAAGCGGCAGCGGCGCTGCAACGCAATACCTTCCAACCCAAAGTCGTGCGACATTGTGCCGAGATGCGGTTTTCGGCAGATGAGATGGCGCGTCAGTACTATCGACTCTACTCCGGTTTACTGAAAAAGATGCCGCCGGAGGGAGGGCCGAATTCTGAGGAGAAGGCCGCTTGAGGACCCTCACTGAGTCAGAGGCACTTCGACCCATGGAACCGCCCCCTGAGCCAAAGGCGCTGTATCCGGAGCCCCTGCTTGATGCTGGCGATGGGTTGGCAATCATACGCGGCAGCACATTCTTTGCGGCAACTCGCGGAGGTGATCTGATACCGCCCGGGGCACCACAGGTCGGTCTCTTTTGCGACGACACGCGTTTCCTCAGCCATCTGGAACTCCGTATCAACGGACAAGAGCCGATCGTTCTCTCGTCAACAACTATGGGCGCGGATATGGCGCGCGTGGAACTCACTGTAAGAGGTGGCTCCGTGTCGGGAGAAAATCTGGATCTGCCGGTCAACACGGTGTACGTTCACCGCGAGCAACTGCTTGACCGGGATCGGCTCTATGACATGCTCGACGTCCAGAATTTCTACGACGCAGCAATTACGCTGATGATCGAGATGGTCTTTGGTGCAGACTTCATGGACATCTTCCAGGTGCGTGGGCTGCTACGCGGCAAGGCTGGTCGCTATTTCCAGCCTGAAGTGCGCAACTCCACAGTACGGTTCCTCTATATGGGTCTGGATGAGCGGAGTCGCTCTACCGAACTTTGCTTTGCGCCGCAACCAAAGGTCCTGGAAGGGCAACGCGCCCAGTGGGAGTTGCAGTTGCCACCGCGTGGCAGCAATCGAATCACAACCACAGTCATGATGAAGGTGGGTGCGACCGCGGAGCCGCCGCAGGCAACTGGGTCCCAGGAAGAAACGTTCGAAGTCGCCCGCCGTCACTCCGCGGGGCACTACGGCAAATGGCTTGAGAACTGCACCCGATTGCGATCTGACAACCAGATCTTCGACGCCATGCTCGAAACTTCATCTGAAGATTTCTATGCCTTGCGCATGCCGGAAGATCGCGGCACAGCAGTGGCCGCCGGCGTGCCGTGGTTTGCAGCCCTCTTCGGTCGTGATTCCCTGTTAAGCAGCTACGAGACGTTGCTGCTCGATCCGGAGTTGGCGCGAGGAACATTGCGCGTGCTTGCCAGCTACCAAGGTCGGATGAAGAACGACGAACGCGACGAAGACCCGGGAAAGATCCTCCATGAGCGCCGCTCGGGCGAAATGACGGCTACCAACGAGGTGGCGTTCGGCCGTTGCTACGGATCTGTCGATGCGACGCCGCTGTTCCTTATTCTGGCGCATGAGTATTTTCGTTGGACGGGAGACCGTGCACTACTCCACGAGCTGAAGGAACCGCTCAAGTCCGCGGCAAACTGGATCCTTCACTATGGAGACCTCGACGGCGACGGCCTAATAGAATACTGCCGACGCAGTCCGAAAGGACTTTTCAACCAGGGATGGAAGGATTCTGGCGAGGCGAACCGCCATAGCGATGGCAGAATCGCGCAACCGCCCGTCGCACTCGTCGAGGTGCAGGGATACGCCGTGCGCGCACTCGCGGAGGCATCCGAACTCTTGGACTTGCTCCATGAACACGCGCTAGGCAGGCAGGCGAAGGAGCGATCCGATACGTTGCAACACCTGATCGAGCAGCGTTTCTGGCTTGAGGATCGCGCCTATTACGCTATGGCACTCGATCACGACAAGAGAGCCCTGCGAGTGGATGGCTCCAACCCAGGACATCTGCTCTTTTCCTCCGCCTTGAGCACTCAGCGTGCTCGGCAGGTGACAGAACGGCTGCTGCAGGACGGGCTATTCTGCGGCTGGGGCATCCGAACACTTTCCTGCAAAGAGAGCTTCTTCAACCCAATGAGTTACCACTGTGGCTCCGTGTGGCCGCATGACAATGCCCTCATTGGCTATGGCATGGCGGGTTACGGACTTCATCGCGAGGCTTCCATCGTCTTCGAGGCGCTTTATGACGCAGCACTGCATTTTCGCGAGTATCGCCTGCCGGAACTTTTCTGCGGCATCGGGCGTCAGTGCAAAAGTGAGCCCGTGCATTACCCGGTTTCCTGTTCGCCGCAGGCATGGGCCGCTGGGGCGCCGTTCCTGTTGCTCACGGGTCTGCTCGGACTGCGGCCCAATGCCGATCGCGGTGAGTTGGCCATTGTCGATCCGCACCTGCCAGCCTTTTTGCAAACCCTTCGGATTGAGAACCTGCGAATCGGATCCTCGCGGATCGCGCTTGACTTCAAACGTGATGGAGAGCGCACACATTGCAATGTGGTCCAAGTTCAAGGCAGGGAAGTAAAGATCAGTATTGTCTTTCCGCCGGCACACTGCTAGACGGTCACGTGGGTTCGAAGAACGCGCTCACTGGCTACCCTTTCGCGTTTTGGGGCTGCTATCCAATTGTGAATGCGGAGGACCATTCACCTACCTATTGAGGCGATACACTTTAAGCTGCGTGATCAAAAGAAATTTTGGCTGAGGTAACTTAATGATCCATCTTGGCCAACGCAGGATCTACGTGAACCATCCATCCTGCAGGACCCACGGTGCAAACCTCGTAAGGGCCCCGCACGTCCGCTCGATAAATTCGACATCCTAGAGCGAGCTCGAGCCGTGATGGGACGGCACCCCTGCGGTGAGTGCCTGCCGCGATTTAGGTTTCGCCTCACGTCACAGCAAGTGTTCAGACTCTTCGCTCGATTCATTCTCGCTATCCGGCGGTGACCGTTTTGTGCCTTACACGGAAAGGAGCATTTCTCCATGAAAAAGAGTTCTGGCGGACCCACCCCGCAACCATCTGCACCACGATTCGGCGCCAATGGTCTGCTGATCGGTGCAGGCGCACTTATCGTCTACGGTCTTACCCGACGCTCAAAGTCTGGGACAGCTCTAGCAACTGCCGGTGGAGCGCTCGCGTTCAAAGCCGCCAAGTCACGATCATCGACTCACAGTTCTGCAAAGGCCACATTCCTCGTTAACGCGTCCCCGCAAGAAGCGTATGACTTATGGCGAAATTTTGAGAACCTTCCTCGCTTCATGAGTCACCTGAAGTCGGTGCGGTGGGATTTCCGGATGCAACTTCTCCAACGCTTCCAGCCGTTCTGTCCCGAGGCGATTTGCCCGGTCCTGATCATCGACTCCGCGTAGACGTACTCTGCCTGCGGAACGAGGTCATTTTTCCCGATCGCAGATTGCAGTGTTGCAATGCAACCGTGATAGTTCTCGGCCATGAACTGACTAACGGCGAGGACGCTACGAGCACCAACATCATCCGGGTGCGACTTAAGATAGCGCGACAGCGGCATGGCGGCATCCGCAAATTGCGATGCTGCGAAGGCCGCTCGCCCCCCAGTTATAGTCAAGCCGCGAGCGACGGATTCCACACGGAGACACGTTCGAAGTACATGACTGCACCTGAATAGTCTTCATTCGTTGCCGCGATTGCACCGAGATTGTTATAGCTGTCAGCCACCGCGAATCTAACTTGCTCTCTCATCGCTTCGACTTTGCGAAACGCCAGGCGAAAATCCCGTTTGCAAGGAACTACCAGCAACAGTTGCTCTAAGCTTCGAATACGAGAGGGAGACGCCTTATGCGATCCTCCGCCAACGCATCACCCCGGCTCTCATGCGAGTCCCTCCAGGGAAACAGCAGAGCTCTGGAAAGCCACGACTGAGGGGCTTACCGCTAACCCGCCGCCATGTCAGATCGAGAACAGAAACGAAGAGTCAGGCATTGCCATAGACCGGCACGGCCGCACCATGAATGGTTTTGGCAAGGTCGCTGGACAGAAATAAGACCACTTGCGCAATGTCCCGCGGCTTCGGCCACGCCGCAAAGTCAGAATCTGGCATTGCCAAACGGTTTACTGCCGTATCAATGATGCTGGGAAGTATAGAGTTCACTCGCACTCCCGTGCCCTTGGCATCTGCCGCAAGCGAATCCATGAGGGCGACTGCAGCGGCCTTTGACGCAGCGTATGCCGCCATGCCTGCCCCGTGATCCAGAGCCGCCTTTGCCGCTACATTAACGATGGAACCATGCCCTGCCTTTAACATGGCCGGTATGGCGGCATGCGCCAGCACATAGCCTGAACGCAAATTGAGAGCCAGCATCTGGTCAAAGACCCTTGTTGTCATCTCCCATAGCTTCACGCCGCCAACATAGCCACCAACGGTGTTCACGAGTACATCAAGAGCGCCGAACTGTGTCAGCACTCCATTGATGAATGGAACGACGGCGGCTTCGTCAGTAACATCCACCTGGCTTCCTGCGAGCGAAGATGCCTTTGGACCGGCCGAGTCTTTCAACGCGCGGAATTCCTCTTCTTTGCGGTACGTGACAATCACCGTGGCATCCTCTTCAAGAAATGCAAGGCTTACGGCTTTGCCCAGGCCACCAGTGCCGCCAGCGACTACAATCACGCGTCCCGAAAAGCTGATATTCATGGAGCCTCCACATCAAAAGTCTACCTGCGGAATGCAACTGCTCCTTCTGGATGAATAGGCCCCCAATATGCTGGCGCGCCGGTTCAATCTGGTAGGAGCAGAGAGTTTACGCGGCGGCGAGTACGTCACTAGCACTTCTCAGCTCGTCGTCTGCGACCGAGTGCGGCTTGCCAGGATAGCGACGGACCGTGACCCGGCCACCAATCTCCTGCAGCAGGTCGGCGGACTGCTGCACACGCGCCCAGGGCACGTGAGGGTCGGGGTCGCCCGAGCTGAGAAGAACTGGCGTGCCGGCCAGATCTCCTGTGAGTTTGATCGGTGCTCCGGGAGGCCCTATGAGCCCTCCCGTGAGAGCCAGCAGCGCAGCATATCTGCGCGGGTTTCGGCCGACAAACTCCGTTGCAAGGCAGGCTCCTTGAGAGAAGCCCGCGATAGCGATCTTTTCCGCTGCGACGCCCGCCGCTAACGCCGTGTCTACTGCAGCCTGGACCCTTCCCAATGCCGACGTGAGATAGGGCTCATTCTGTTCCCGTGGTGCAAGAAACGAGAATGGATACCAGGAGTTTCCGGAAGCTTGCGGTGCGAGCATCGCCCACTT
>JAUTWX010000051.1 GCA_030838385.1 Acidobacteriaceae bacterium | reverse complement strand
CCCGCTGGCCCCAAGCCCGAGCCGATGACCACCGTCGAGCCGCCGCAGGTCGCGGAAAAATTCGTTACCATCCGCGAAGCAACGCAGCCCTTCTACATCGAGGGCTACCACCGCCCCGACTATCGCGACCCGGACGACTCCGTCTACGACGCCATCACCGATATCTTCTCCAACGGCCGCACCGCGCGCCTCTATCGCAGTCTCGTTCGCGACCAGGCGATTGCGGCGGAGGCGCAGGGCTTCAGCGGCTTCCCCGGCGACAAGTTCCCCGGCCTCTTCGCCGTGTATGCGGTTCCCCTCCCCAACCACTCGCCGGACGAGATGCGCTCGGCCATCCACAAGGAGCTCGATCGTCTCAAGAACGAAGACATCTCCGACGAGGAACTCGCACGCTTCAAAACCCGCGCGCGCGCTGACTTGTTGCGTGGCCTCGGCAACAACGAAGGCCTCGCCCGCCAATTAGCCGAATACCAGACGCGATTCGGAGACTGGCGACAGCTATTCCGCCAACTGGAAAAGATCGACGCCGTTAACAAAGCGGATGTGCGCCGCGTGGCCAACAAGATCTTCGCCGACAGCAACCGAACCAGTGCGCAGATTGAGTTCGTCGCGCCGAAACGACAAGCTCCGGGAGCGGCCCGCCTGACAGAACCTCCAACGCCTGCCGAACAGAACGCTGGAGGTGCGAAATGAAGACACAGAAGACACAGAAGACACAAAAGACACCGACAAAGATGCATTTCGCCGTTGCACTCCTGCCGATTCTGCTCTCTGCTCTTGCCGCCACCGCCCAGAGCGCGCCCGCCAAGCCGGAGACCACACCCAAGCCCGCCGCAACAACACAACCGTGGAAGAAGATCGCGATTCCTCCGCTGCACGCGTTCAAGCCAGTGCAGCCGCGGCGAATCGAGCTCGCAAACGGCCTGGTGATCTTCCTCCAGGAAGACCACGAGCTTCCCTTCATCAACGGCACGATCCTGATCCGAGGTGGCAGCCGCGATGAACCCGATGCCAAAGTCGGCCTCGTCTCGCTGTATGGCGAAACCTGGCGTACCAGCGGCACCGCAACCGTTGATGGCGACAAGCTCGACGATCAACTGGAGGCGAAGGCGGCATCCGTCGAGACCTCGGGCGGCACTGCCTCGACATCGATCACCTGGTCAAGCCTCAAGGGCGACTTCGATTCCGTCTTCGCCGCGACGATGGATCTCTTGCTCCATCCGACCTTCAACGCGGACAAGCTCCAACTGGCAAAGGGCCAGGCGGAGACGGCGATTTCTCGGCGCAATGACGACGCCAACGGGATCGCGATCCGCGAAGCGGTCAAGCTCGTCTACGGCCCGCACAATCCCTACGCACGGCGGCCCGAGTACGCAACCGTCGACGCCATCGCGCTCGACGACCTGAAGGCGTGGCACGACAAGACTGTTCTACCCAACAACATGATCGTCGCAATCTCCGGCGACTTCGACGGCCCAGCCATGGAGGCGAAGCTCCGTGCGGCGTTTGAACCGCTTCCACGCGGCGAAAAGTTCGAGTCGGCCAAGGTCACCTTCACCGACCCGAAGCAAAGCGTCAACTTCGTCGAGAAGTCGGACGTCAACCAGTCCAACGTCGTCATCGTCGGCCTGGGCACAGAGCGCAACAACCCCGACTACTATGCGCTCAGTGTGATGAACGAGATCTTCTCCGGCGGCTTCGGATCGCGGGTAGTCCAGAACGTCCGCACCAAACTGGGCCTCGCCTACAGCGTCAGCGGCAGTTTCAGCGCCGCCTACGACCATCCGGGAATCTTCTACGTCCTCGCGGCGACCAAGAGCGACTCGACCGTAGCCGCAACCCAGGCAATGCTGGCGGAGGTCGAGCGCCTGAAGACCGCACCGCCCACCGCAACCGAACTCAGCAAAGCCAAGGACCAGGTACTCAACTCCTTCATCTTCCACTACGACTCACCCGACAAGACTCTCAGCGAACAGGTGACGCTCGCCTTCTACGGCTACCCCGCCGACACGCTCGAAAAATATAAGGCCGGAATAGAAAAGGTGACGGCAGCCGATGTGACTCGCGTGGCGAATAAATATATCGACGTGTCGAAACTGGCGATCATCGCGGTAGGCAACGAAGCCGAGATTAAACCGCCCCTGTCCACGCTCGGTAAGGTGACAAACGTGGATATTACAATTCCACCTCCACCCTCGGGCAAAGCCGCTACCCCTTGAAGCAGCGTGAGTTGAGTCGAATTTCCACAAAATCAGCAGTATTTCCACAAAAAAATAGATTCGAGAGCTGATGATTTTCAGGCAGATCCCGAGTATCTTCCAATTCAACGGAGGAGAAATCTTCCAGTAGGAGAGAGTAGACAAGGGACATCAGAAAGACCGGGAATGGGACCCGCAAGGGAACCAGGAACGGAATTCCTCAGAGAACCGGAAACGGGACTCGCGAAGCAACCGGGAAACTGGCTGCTTATGGATGGACCAAGAAAGCTCTTACAGCGAATGGAATGACGGAAGTGTACGGGAAGCGCGAGCTCCGCTCGAAGGCTCCGAACAATTCTGGAGTGACAATCAGTTGTGATCTGGACGCCGAACCAGATCTTCGAAAAATCGGTAAGCAGGGGGCGAGATCTCGAAAGAGAAATCGCCCCTTCGCTTTTGTGTACGACACCTCGCCGTGCCCCATCTCGCAACCGACTAGCAAAGCACCCGGGCGCAGAGTGCCGGGGTAAACTGGCGGCATGAAGACGATCGTGCAGTTCAGGTTGCGCCAGGAAGGCGGCGACCTTCGCTGGAAAAATCCAAAAATCTACGAATCTCACGAGACCCCCGAATTTCCTAACATAGGGGAGTTCGTCTCTCCTCCGGGATCGGTCGGTGGCGGGGAATGCAGGGTGACCGAAATCACCGAATTGATAAGCCGGGAGATCGATAACGAAGTAACAACCATCACCGTCATTCTGAGGCGCGCAGCGAAATAGTCTAATCCCGCCCCTGCGATAGCCTCTTCGACGAGCAGCAGTTAATTCGGCGTCGCGCTCAATTCAGCGAACACGATCGGCTCCGGCACCTGCACAATGGCCCCATTGATGGCGCCCAGTTCTTTGGCTACCCGTCTGATCTCATATTCAGGGATGCCACACTGTCTTAGAACACCCAATGCAATGTCGAGATTCGGAAATTCCGTGGGATTGCGCAGCTTGTTCCCTTCATGGGGGGAGATATAGGTTGTCTCCCCTGCTGAATTTCGATAGATCCTATAGCGGGTCATGAGTTCTCCCTTCCATGGAAACCTATATCGGCATAAGTGCCATCGACATGAGAATCTCGCCATCGACGAGCGCGCAGAATGGCAGACAAGCCTCAGCCATACTTCGCAACCAGTTCCGCCGCAATCTCCTCGTCCTCGGCATCGAGCAAGCTCTGTGGCAGCGCCAGCGAATGCGCAGCCTTCTGCGGCTCCAACCCGGCCGCGGCCTCGGGCATCGCCCCCATCGTCGGAGTCGCGATCCATCGTTCAACATACCGGCTTGCATGGGCCCGTCCGCAAAAATGCCGCGTGCGCCGGACCATCTTCTCATCCCACGTCCGCAGAATCACCAGATTTCCATTTCTCTCGTACAACATCACCCAGTGGTTCGCGAACGATTTCTGCATATCGCATTCTTCGCACTTGCACGTCTGGATCAGAGACATGGATATTTCCTTTCGCCCGTCGACAGGGCCGCCCGCACACTATGCGCAGCGCAATCCGCGGATGACAAACATCCGCCGATCCCTCTATCGGCAGGCCCGCCCGTTCCTTTAATCCACCCAGATAACGTTACTGACAGGCGGCGTCTTTGTAACCTGCGTAGGCAAAACCTCCGAATCGCATCCGGATCAGGGCTTTGGGAACGAAACCGAACGAATGCCCAACCGCGGGCCGTGCCGAGGCGCCAGGCCCATCGTCTCGGAGACCCACTGCAACACTTCAGCGGGATTGCCGCGCCAGACAACTTAAGGCAGACGCGAGGCCATGACGTTATTCGCCTCCGGCAACGCAAGCGTAAGCGCCATCGCCGCCCAGTTTGTGCCTGCACTTGAGATCCACTGGTCGTGCGCATGCGGGAAACCCGCGTCGAAGGAAGGCTGGAACGCCAACGCCCGCGTCTGCACCCACCACGAGCCGTCTTCCTGCTGGTGACTCAGCAGCCACTTTATCCCGCGTTTGTAAGCCGGATCGGAGACCGGCAAGCCCGCCGTGTGCAGCGCAACCAGGCTCTTTCCCGTAGCGTAGGCCGTGCTCTCCATCGAGGGCAGATCGGACCA
>JAUTWX010000037.1 GCA_030838385.1 Acidobacteriaceae bacterium | reverse complement strand
GCGGCGATGAGACTTTCTTGCCTCGCGAGGAATGGGCGAAGCCCAGGGGAAGAAAGTCTCAGCGACGCCGTTGCGGCTCAGGCGATCGAGGCGCAGCCGTCCTCTGGCCAGATCAGCCAAAGAGAGGGCCGCAGTCGCGCCGAACAGCATCCTCGGAGAAGACGTGGCTGACGTGAAAGGTCCTGCACAAGAGAGCTGGCACACCAGGCGAAGAGAAAGAGGCCGTAGCGCAGAAAAAGGAGGGCATCCCATCAGCGGCCACCCAGTCTAACGACAATGCCCCCAGCCACCGGGTCTTCGTCGGTCGTGCCGAGATCGGGACCGCCTGGTCGAAGGAGTCGAATGAGGGCAGGGACTACCTCTCCCTCAAGCTCGATGATCCGAGCTTCACCGCGCCATCTTCGCCTATCGGTTCGATGACGAGGACGGCGAAAACCATCACCCTCGCAGGTCGTGCGACCGCAAGCCTACGGCTGAATGCGACGTGCCTTCCACAGGGCCCTGCTCAGCCGACGGCGGGATAAACAGTGCCATGCGCGCGAAAGCAGTCAGGCCAACAGTAACAGCGCCAACGGCGGCGAAGACGTGTTGCCAATCTCCGGCGGGCACGCCGATGCTGGCGAGCGCGAAGCATAGCTGATAGCCGGCGACAGTTGCCGGCACGGCATAGATCAGCCCGATCAAGAGGCGGATCAGCGGCGTGCGGACCGTAGCGAAGACAATCTGTCCGAGCACCAAGATGGTCACGCCAACGAGGAGGCCGACGACAAACGCGCCGATGAAGCCCGAGCCACTGTGAAAGGCCGCGAGGCCGACGCTCAGTCCAGCAAAAAAAGGAAGTGCGTACACCGCCAGCGAGAACAGCAGCCAGCAGATGGCGCCGAGGCCGAAGATGCCGAGAATGATTGCCATGGTGGATCTCCGAGACACAGGTCGAACACCTGCGCCTTCCACCACCACCACGGCGCGTTTAAATCATAATCGAAGGCGAAGTTGTCAGAAAGGCGGCGCTCACCAGGCTGTGTGAAAACGTTCGGGAGCCTCGGTAATCAGGCGAGGCTCTTTCTCCTATCATCCAGCGAAGCCGAAGCTATAAACGTCTCATAGCGCGAGACCCGGAGAAGTTATGGGCTATGTGACCGGTGACGACAGACGGCAACCATGCCTCCTACCTCCAGTCATCGACGACCATATCGAACCAGATGCGCCCGTTCGCGTCATCGACGTCTTCGTTGATGGGCTCGACTTCTTAGCGCTAGGTTTCGAAAGAGCGGCACCAGCTTCTACTGGCCGGCCTGGCTATGATCCTCGCGACTTGTTGAAGCTCTACATCTACGGTTACGTCAACGAGGTCCGCTCTTCTCGCCGGCTCGAGCGCGAGTGCAAGCGCAACGTCGAGGTGATGTGGCTCGTCGGCCGTCTCGCGCCCGACCACAAGACGATTGCTGATTTCAGGCGCGACAACGGCGCCGCCATCGTCGGCGCCTGCCGCGCTTTCGTTCTTTTTTGCCGCGAGCAAGGGCTGTTCACTGCCGTACTTGTATCGATCGACGGTTCGAAGGTTCGTGCCGCGGCCAGCACTCTCCGGGTGCTCGATCAGAGTAGGATTGCCGAGGAAGCTCAGAAGATCGACGCCGCGGTCGCGAGCTATCTCGCCGAGCTTGACCAAGCGGACGCTGTCGATCACGGCGATGGCTGCCAGGCCACCACGCAGGTGCTTGCGGCGCTGAGGGAGCGTCGAGCCGAGCTCAACCGCCTGGCCGCCCACCTCGACAAGGACGATCGACGCCTCGTCGTAGAAGGCGAGCTGGATGCGCGGCCGATGGGCTACCGCAGGGGCGGCAAGCCGCCCTCCTACAACGTCCAGATCGCCGTGGATGCGGACACGGGCATCGTCATCCACCACGACGTTACCGATGAGGTGAACGACCTGCGCATGCTTCATCCGATGGCGGTGGCGACCCGGGATCTGCTCGGCCGCGACACTCTGAAGGTGGTCGCGGACACCGGCTATTCGAACGGCAACGCCGCCGCGGCATGCGAGGCCGACGGGATCGTCGCCTGCGTCCCCGCGATTCGGTCGGTCAACAATCGGGGCGACGGCGATCAGTTCGACCGCTCCCGCTTCCGCTATGATCCGGAGCACGATCAGTACACGTGCCCTGCTGGCCGGACCATGCACCGGAAGGGCCCAGTGAACCGCAACAGCCTCTACTACGTGTCACGCGACTGCTCAGGGTGCGAACTGAAGCCGCGCTGCACGCAGGCCGAGGTTCGATGGGTAAGCAGGCATCAGCATGAAGACGCGCTGGAGCGCATGACGAAGCGTGTCGCCGACGAACCCGCGCTGATGCGCCGACGGCGATGCTCGGCAGAGCATCCGTTCGGAACGATGAAACGGATGATGGCAGGGCGGTTCCTCACTCGAGGATTTAGAGGAACGCGAGCCGAAATGGCGCTCACGGTCCTCGCATTCAATATGATCCGCAGCATCAACCTGCGAGCGCAACCGAGCTGACCGAAGATTGGCCATGGCTTGCGCTCACTGGTGCCCCGCCGGAACGACGCACCAGCGTTTTCACACAGCCTGGTGAGCGCCGCCTTTCCGCCAACTTCACCTTCGATTATGATTTAAGCGCGCCGTGGTGGTGGTGGAAGGCGCAGGTGTTCGACCTGTGTCTCGGAGTTCCACCATGGCAATCATTCTCAGCATCTTC
>JAUTWX010000019.1 GCA_030838385.1 Acidobacteriaceae bacterium | reverse complement strand
CTTGCAAAAGCCCAAAGGATAAGAATCGGCAGGGCCACCAGCACCGACTGCGGATGGTACAGAAACACCACTACGCCCACGATCAATGCGACCAGGGGACTCACGGCCAGGTAGCGGTCAACCGGCGTGCGCCGCTTTGCCGACGCCTCTGACTCAGCGGCAGTTTCCCATTCCAGCAATCGTTGCCCGGTAATAAAGCTGCGCACCAGCGAACGAATAATGGCGTCCAGCGCCAGCAGCGTTTGATGTGGAAGGTAAACCAGGGTGAGCAGCGCGATAAACGTGCCCTGCCCAAAGCCGCTGAAAGCATCGCGCATGGCGCCCGGCAATTTAGTGACATACGCTCGCCCCACACTGAAGACGAGCTGAACCATCGTGGGCACGAACATCAGGAACAGCGTCACCACGGTCCAATAGAGCGCGCCGCCCGGCAATCCAAGCCATCCCGCCAACAGCAGGGCAAAGGTAAACACTTCCACCAGTGACCGGCGCAGATTGTCGAAGATCTTCCACCGCGAAATGGTCGCGATGGGATTGCGCACATACCGCCCCGATTCATCCGGGACCTTGGAGAAAAGCCACTGCGCAATCTGCCAGTCGCCCCTCAGCCAGCGGTGCTTGCGGCGCGTATATGCACTGTAGTGCGACGGATAGTCGTCGATCACCTCAACGTCCGTGGTCAACCCGACCCGGGCGTACGATCCCTCGATCAAGTCGTGGCTGAGAAGGGAATTGCGCGGAAAACGGCGATCCAGAACCGCATGCAGCGCATTGATCTCGTAAATGCCCTTGCCGGTAAAAATACCCTCGCCATACAAATCCTGGTAAGCATCCGAGATCGCTCGCGTGTAGATGTCAAAGCCCGTCTGCCCGGAGTAAATAGAGGCCAACCGCGACCGCGACGCCGATTGCACGCTGACCCCGACCCGCGGCTGCAGGATGCCGTAACCCTCGGTGACAATCCGAAGCTCAGGATCAATCACGGCCCGGTTGAGCGGATGCGCCATGGCGCCGATCATGGTGTGGGCCGTGCCCCGCGGCAGTTGTGTATCAGAATCCAGCGTGATGACGTATTGCGCGTGGGTAAGCGCGTTCAGATTGCCGGCCTTTACCGGGAAAGGATCAAATTGACCTTTGAGCAGCTTGTTCAGGTCCAGCAGCTTGCCACGTTTCCGCTCCCAACCCATCCACACTCCCTGGCGGGCATTGAAAATGCGATGCCGATGCAATAGGAAGAATGATCCCGCTCCTGCGTTCGCGTAGCGCTCGTTCAATTCGTCGGTCAGCTGAATCGCCAGCTCGACCAACGGATCGGTATCGTTCTGCCGCGGCCGCGTCACCGAGTCAGGCAAATCTGTCAGCAAGCCAAAGTGGATGTTGGGGTCCTGGTTCGCCAGGTAGCGGACTTCGAGGTCGTCGAAGAGTTCCCGTACCTGCTTCTCCTTCATCAGCAGCGAAGGCACCACCACCAAAGTAGTGAAAGCCGCCGGCACTCCCTTGGAGAAGTCGAGCTTCGGCAAAGCATGCGCTTTGAATATTGCGGTGACCGTGTTGTTCACCAGGTCGACCGCGCCTTGCGTAACCGGAAGGAGCAGCAGCAGGAAGGCCAGCGTAAGGCCGCCGAAGATGGGATACGTCGGAACAAGAGGGGCCAGGATCAGGCCGATCAGTACCACGGTGATGATCTGAATGCCGCCGATATAAAAGTCATCCGCGTTGTTCCAGATGGTCTGCCGCAGGCGGTCGATAAAGCGAGGCCGATAGCCGACCCGCGATGCCAGGACGGGAAAGCCCCGGTCAATGATGTAATAACCCACATGCGCGCGCCGGGCGCGCAGCCTCGGATCCTCCACCCGCTGCTTTTCCTTCGACTCCAGCGCCAGCGCCAGCGCCGCCTGCGCCACTTCCATCTCCGTGCAATCGGAGTAGCGGGCAATCTCCGCCACCCGCTTGCGGTACGCCTCGCGGCTGTCAAAGTCCATGAATTTATAAGCGTTGACCGGATCCTGCTGCAGCACAGGGTCATACACGACCAGCGGCTCGATCATGGTGAACCAGTCCGCGTAGCCGATGTCCCGCAGGCTCCGCATTCGGGTCTTCAGCAGTTCGGCGCCTGTTTCTGTGTGCGCATCCTCATCTGCGAGGATCTCGTTTGCCTGGGTGATGACCTCTTCCAGCAACAGGAACTTCATTACCGGCGCCAGGGCCCACAGCTCCTGCAATTCCAGTGCATCGTATTCCTGCACCCGCTTGATGAACGTCTGGATAGCGTCAGCGTTATATTCCGAGCCCGTCGCTTGCAGGTACGCGTCTGCCACCGTAACGATGCGCGGCTCGTCGTTCTCGTGATCGCGGATGACGCGGGGTAAACGGCCCAATTTCTTCCGCACCGTCGCCAGCTCGACCACCACTGAGCGCAGGAGCCGCGGATTTTGCCGCAACTCAAGCAGCGGATCCAGCTTCTCGCCCGGCAGGTAAGTGGGCACTGGCCTGGCGTCGAGAATCACATAGAGCTGGTCGAGCGAATGTGCGGTCGCATCGATGCGGCTTCCAAAACTGCCCTTACCTTCCGGCTTGTGCGCAACGTGCCAGCCCGGAGCAACCCGATCCGCGTAACTCCGCACGGAGTCAGGAGTGTAGGAGCGCTGGAACCACGGGTCGGTAGAAACGGCGTGGCCGGTGAGGGTGTCGGTCATAAAGTCTCTCTCTTCGTACTTTGAGACGGATCAGCGGTAGCTTGCCGCCTGCATTTCAAACATACTTGCGTAGCGCCCGCCCAGCGCCATCAGTTGCGGATGGGTTCCTTCTTCCACCAGCCTTCCACCTTCGAGCACAACGATGCGATCCGCCATGCGCACGGTAGAAAAACGGTGTGAGATTAGCAGCGCCATCTTGCCCATCGTGAGCTCAGCGAAGCGCTCGAAAACTTCCAGTTCACTGCGCGCGTCCAATGCAGCGGTAGGTTCGTCCAGAACCAACAGCTGCGCATCGCGCAAGTACGCCCGGGCCAATGCCACCCGCTGCCATTCCCCACCCGAAAGCTCAACCCCGCTCTCAAAGCGGCGGCCCAGCATCTGGTCATAGCCACCGGGCAGTTTGGCGATCACACTTTCGGCCAGGCTCTTGCGCGCGGCGGATTCAATCTCTGCCTGCGAGTGCTCGCTCTCCACTCGCCCTACTCCAATGTTTTCTCTCGCCGTCATCTCATAGCGCATAAAGTCCTGAAAGATGACCCCAATTTCGTGGTGTAGATCCTCCAACTTGTAGTCACGGAGGTCAACGCCGTCGAGCAATATCTGGCCTTCGGTCGGGTCGTACAGCCGGGTGATCAGCTTGACGACGGTCGTCTTGCCCTGGCCGTTCTCCCCAATGAGTGCGATGCGTTCTCCCGGCGCCAGGGTGAAGTTGAAATTGCTCAGCACTCGCCGCGTCGTTCCCGGATAGGCAAAGCTGACATTGCGAAACTCAAACCCACGCCGGATGGGGCGCGGTATCAACACTCCATCCGGGTTCGATCCAACCGTGGGTTTCATCTCGAAGAAGGCCAGCAAATCGGTGAGGAAGAGAGCCTGGTCCGCGATCCCAGACGCGGTAGAGAACACCTGCTGCAGATTGCTGGAGGCCTGAATGATGGCGTTGGTCAGGTAGTAGAACTCTCCAATGCTGTTGTAATTGCCCGTCACCGCGCGCCAGATAACGAAGGCATACGCACCGTAGTAGCCAAGCGTAGCGATCACGCC
>JAUTWX010000009.1 GCA_030838385.1 Acidobacteriaceae bacterium | reverse complement strand
GATGGCCTGGCGCCGAGCGCTTTTGGCTATTCGATCGACAACAGCCGTACTTTGACACGGGGAGTCACGGATTACGACGTAGATATCACCAATGTAGGCCTGGGCTCCGGAACGCATTCGATTCATTTCAAGTCTTGGACCAGCAAAGGCATATGCCCGGTTGCCACTACTACATTCACGGTAGTGGGCAGTTCCAACAGCTCCGGGGGGTCCTCGTCGTCCGGAGGGACCACGGCGTCTGTAGGTGCATCGATTCCGGCCGGCGCGATTGGCTCTGCAGACCTTGATGGTAAGCAATGGGCGTATGAGCGGGACTCGGCAACGCCGGGAAGCGCGCGCGGATCCACAGTGTATCCGGCAACCACGCCACTGTATGACGACGCCCGCAAGTTTTACATGACCTATTCCAGCCATGGCGGCGAGCGCTGGCACGTTTCCTTCGCTAAGGATGCGAGTGCAACTCACTTCATCTATGACACTTACATTTATATTGTCGACCCGTCACAGGTGGCGAATATCGAATTGGACATGAACCAGGTCATGTCTAACGGCGCCACGGCGATCTATGGCACTCAATGTTCCAGCTACTCGAAGACCTGGGAATACACGACTGTGTCTGGCGGCTCTCATTGGAAACATTCCAATATCCCCTGCAACCCGAAGAACTGGGCTGCAAACACCTGGCATCATGTCCAGATTGCCTCCCATCGCAACAGCAGCGGCGTTGTGACGTACGACTGGGTAAATCTGGATGGGAGCCATCATGTTTTCGACAATGCGACCGGCTACTCCGCCGAGCATTTAGGCTGGGCACGTGGTGACTTGCTTATTAACTTCCAGCTGGACGGTGCCAATGGAGGGAGCGGTTCCATCACTGCCTTTATACATAAGATGACCATTTTCCGCTGGTAGGAGGAATTGTCCTTGTTACGATGGCCGCCTTTCGAGGCGGCCATCCACTGCGCTTCCGTCCAGGAAATTCTTCACCCTCAGACAAGTAAGCGTTCGTCATTGTGGGTAGGCTTTGATCAGGAGCAGAAAGTCTTTGGTCAAAGCTGCACTTTTTGTGAAGTATTGCTCACTCTGAAAGCATTGAGATCGCAGGACGAAATCCGACGCGGCAATGCGTCGCAGCCTCGTCAGTCTAAAGTCAATTCGGTTGCCGGGGCCAAAGGACAAATATGTCGTCAGAGAATCTCACAATTATCAACCGGCTGTATCGCCGCTACCAATTTCAGCACACCCATTACCACGCCTGCTTGGAGAAGCACACCGAGTTGGGTGGTTGTCGCCGGAGCGGACAGAACGATCAACTCCGACCTCGAACGAGGTTATGCCGTACGAGCCAACAGCCGCACGATCGAACTCGAGGGCGCCAGCCACTCGGTCTACGTCTCCAGGCCGAAAGAGGTTGCAGTTCTGATCGAAGAAGCTGCATCGCACGCTCAGTAGAAGTACTCAGAGATGGCAGATATCAGGTCGCTTCCGGTTCCATATCTCATCCACGGGACGGTCGGTCTGACCGTCTCCAAACAGTCATCGAGATGATTTCTGTGCGCCAACCTCATTACCTCAGTTCCCGTCTTTCACCAAAGCACCGAGGCGTGACTGCCTCGGTGCTTCTCCTCTAGGATTTAGGCAGTGGGTGGGCCGGAGTCAAGACATCTTCACAATCATTGGAGGGAAAGGTAACCAACTAGCATGGGCGAACAACGACACTGCGGAGAATATCTGAGATATGTAACCCACTCTTATTGGCACCTCAGTGGATTGCTTGTTATGCGAATTGCAGCAATGCTTTCTCTTCTGACCAATCTGAGCCTCGCAGCGCAGCAATCTCCACGGGCCGGAAGCAGCCTCACCTTGCCCGACCTTCCAGAAGTGCGGCTGCCCTTTGTGCTACGAGCGGTCAACGATCCACAGAACGGAAGGGGAGCGTTCTCCTTCGATGGGCGCGAGATTCCTCCAGTCATCCGCACCACGCCCGGCAGCCAGATCCGCGTGGAGTATGTAAATCAGATGTCGTCCAGGTCGGGAGAGAACTGTGTTGACGGACCGTGCATGAACATGACGAACCTGCATTTCCATGGGCTTCATGTCTCCCCTGCCGCACCCCAGGACGATGTCCTCTCGATGATGGCGATGCCGGGAGAGACGCTCCGCTATGTGGTGAACATACCCAATGACCAGCCGCCAGGCCTCTACTGGTATCACACTCATCCGCATGGGGAGAGTTACCAGCAATCGCTGGATGGCATGTCAGGGGCTATTGTGGTCGACGGTATCGATCGCTATGTTCCCGAGGTACGCTCAATGAAAGAGCGCATCCTGATACTTCGCGATGCAGAGTTGCATCCCAACGACCCGGTATCGCTTCGGTTGAAAGACCGTGTACAGGTGTCTCCGTCGAGATGCGGCTCCCAGAACGAAAATCCGGAGCGGATATTTACTGTAAACGGCGCCGTCCGTCCGCAGATCGGCATCGCGCCAGGTGAGAAGCAATTCTGGCGCATCGTGAATGCGTCACCCGATCTCTATGCGGACCTGGAGATTGATTCTGAACAAATGACAGTCGTGGCGCTGGACGGGATGCCTCTCGCATATCACGATCCTGGACGGCGAACCGAGCAGTTCCACCATCTCTTGTTGGCTCCCGCTGGGCGCGTCGAGGCTATTGTCACAGGACCAAAAATGGGATCAAAGGCATCCCTGCGCAGCCTCTGCGTAAATGCAGGATCCGATGGTGACCCAAATCCTGCAATGGTGTTAGCTGACCTTGACGATAGCGTGCGAGCAACCCCTTCCCTCTCCCCAGGCCGGCAGAGTCAGACACCAGCAGTCTACAAGCCTCTGTCTCATAGCCTGACAAGCGCACTTGAGAAGAGCGAGCCGCAGTTTGTCGTGAATTTTACCGAAGACAAGAAGGGCTTCTATATCAATAACAAGAAGTACGCTCCCACCGATGGTCCTATGACGACGGTGCACATAGGAAACTACGTACATTGGCGTGTCATGAATAACACCCATGAGATTCACCCCTTTCATATTCATCAGGTTCACTTTCTTGTCTATAGGCAGAATGGAGAGAAGGCGAACCGACCAGAATGGATGGACACAGTGAATATAGCTCCAGGAGGCTCAGCCGATTTGATCTTGGACTTCACCGATCCGATCATCCGCGGGATGTCTTTATTCCATTGCCATCTTCTGAAGCACGAGGACAAGGGAATGATGGCCAAGATTCTCTTTCGGTGATAGGTATCGGCAGTCGTATTCTTCATAGACAAGCGACAGAGTGGATAGCTCTAGGGTGTTCGATACATTGGCTCCATATTGGGCGGCCGGCTGGATAAGGAAGACCGAGCACAGTACTTCAGTGGTTTGGATGGAGAAGTGGCCCAGCAGGAACTTGATCTGCTCAAGATCGCCGCCATTCTTGCGGCGGAGCTTGGCGCAGACTCGGCGCAGACCGCGCGCCGCAAAGTGCTCGATATACCGATCTCCCTCGCCGAGGTCTCGACCACGCTCGAGATCGCCCCAGTCACTCAGACTTTGGACCCGCGGCTTTACCGACAGTGCAGCTGCGGAGCAAACGAGTGAGAATCTGGTGGGCCCACCAGGACTTGAACCTGGAACCAAAGCGTTATGAGCACTCTGCTCTAACCAATTGAGCTATGGGCCCCTGGGCTGGGAAACGCGAACGAAACCGTAATCGACCGTAAGTGAGTCCAACTAAGCAAGTCTATCGCAATGAAAGCAAATTATGACTGACCTGCTCTAACCGTTGAGCTAGAGGCCCTGCGAGGAGTGACGAGGCCGAGACTATCCTGCATTCTCGCCTCTGCGTAACACAAGTAGGCTTTTCCGTCCTCGCCGAGCGGCGCGTCGCGTGCGTGAAACGGTATACACTGGCGCCGATCCGCAATCCATCGCCCAGGCTGGCACGCAGGCACCATGCAGCGACGCGATCTCCTGAAATTTGCGGCGCTCACCGCCGGCGCCACTGCTGCGAAGCGCGCTCTCGGCAGCACGCTGGCGCCACCCGATACTCCCAATACCGACGTGCGCCGCGCGCTCGTCGTCTTCAAATGCCATCTGGATGTCGGCTTCACAGACACACAGGCCGCCGTCATGCGGAAGTACTTCGACATCTACTATCCGCAGGCCATCGAGACCGGCGCCGCGCTCCGCCGTGCCGGCGGCGACCGCTACACCTGGACTACCGGCTCGTGGCTGCTCTTCGAATATCTCGAACAGGCCACAGCGGAACAGCGCCGCGCCATGGAGCAGGCCATCGCCGCGGGTGACGTCAGTTGGCACGCGCTGCCCTTCAGTTGGCAGACCGAGATGCTCGATCGCTCCATGATCGAAGGCGCGCTCGGCCTCTCGCGCTCGCTCGATGCACGCTTCGGCCACAAAACGATTGGGGCGAAGATGAGCGACGTCCCCGGCCACGCTCGCGGCATCATCGCGCCGCTCGCAGCAGGCGGCATTTCGCTGCTGGATATCGGCGTCAATGGAGCAAGCACCCCGCCCCAAGTGCCGGACGTCTTCCTCTGGAAGGGCCCCGACGGCAGCACGCTCCCGATGATCTATCACCATCACGACTACGGTGGTACCGTCGTCCTGCCCGGCACCGATACTGCCTTCGCCATGGAGATGCGCGGTGACAACGCCGGTCCGCATTCTCAAGAGGAGATTCAGGCGATCTACAATCGCCTGCGCCAGCAGTTTCCCAACGCCACGGTCACTGCCGCAACGCTCAACGATGTCGCCGCCGCGCTCGCTCCCGTGCGCGACAAGCTTCCCGTCGTCACCGACGAAATCGGAGACACCTGGATCTACGGCATCCCCAGCGACCCGCCCAAGGTCGCACGCTATCGCGAAGCCGCACGGATGCGCCAGGAGTGGATCGCGCAGAAACAGCTTGAGGTTGGCGGGAACATCGACTGTGCGCTGCTGCGCCGCATGGCGCTCTCGGTGGAACACACCTGGGGCACGGACACCAAGCGCTATCTCGACCACGATCACTACAAGCCCGCGGACCTGAGCGCCGTTCTCGGCCAACCCGGGTATCGCACCATGGAAGCAAGCTGGAAAGAGAAGCGCAACGATCTCGGCGATGGCATAGGCCGCCTGCCTGCCCCGATGCGCGCTGCGATGGAGCAGCGGTTGGAGACGCTGAGCGTCACAGCTCCCAGTCCCGTCGGCATGCGTCCGCAACCCGCATCCCGCATCCTCGACACCGCACACTTCCGCATCGCCCTCGATCCGCGCACCGGCGCCATCATCGCGCTCGTCAACAAAACCACACAGCGCGCATGGGCCTCGCCGCAAAACCCCCTTGCCCTGTTCACCTACCAGACCCTGGGGCCGGAGGCGTACGACGCCTTCATGGCCGCCTATCTCACAGTCAAAACATCGTGGGGGCCACAGGACTTCGGCAAGCCGAACATCGCGCACTTCGGCGCAGCCACCCGCGAGTGGCATCCCATCGTGCGCCAGTGCTGGGTCAGCGAAAACTTCGAGCAACATCGCTTGCTGGCGGAGCTGACCATCGACGATCACGCCGCTGTAACCGCCGGTCTGGTCGCGTGGCCCGCGTCCCTCTATCTCGAAATCGTCATGCCCAAAAACACGTCGCATCTACAGATACGATTTTCCTCCCTCGGTAAACAGCAGAATCGCCTGCCAGAGGCAATGTGGCTCACCTTCAATCCCATCACCAGTGACCCACAGGGATGGGAACTGGAAAAGGTAGGCCAGCCCGTGCGTCCCGCAGATGTCGTCCGCGGCGGTGGCCGCAGCATGCACGCCATTTCGGAGCGCCTGCACTACCGTGATGCACGCGGCACCTTCGAGCTCGCCACACTCGATGCACCGGTCGTGGCCCTCGGTGCGCGCTCGCCGCTCGACTTCTCGCTCGATCTTCCTGCCATGCGCGATGGCATCCACGTCGGGCTCTACAACAACGCCTGGGGCACCAACTATCCGCAATGGTGCAGCGGCGATTGGATGTACCGCTTCACCCTGACGGCGTAGGTCGCAGCAACGACCCTGCATAATCAAGACAGATCCGGCATGCCCGCGCACCCACCTCCGTCAACTCATCATGAAGAAGAAATCTGCGACGTCCTCATCCTCGGTGCCGGCGCAGCGGGCCTCATGGCCGCCATCACCGCAGGTCAGCGTGGCCGCCGCGTCCTCGTCCTCGATCATGCCGATCGCATCGGCAAGAAGATCCTCATCTCCGGCGGCGGCCGCTGCAATTTCACCAACATCCACTGCACCGCGGACCGATTCCTCTCCGCCAATCCGCACTTTGCCCGCTCCGCGCTCGCTCGCTACACACCGCGCGACTTCATCGCACTCGTCGAGCGGCATCGCATTTCCTATCACGAGAAGACCCTGGGCCAACTCTTCTGCGACGGCTCCGCTCGCGACATCGTCGCCATGCTCGAAGCAGAATGCCGCGCCGCCGGCGTTCGCATCCTCCTCAATCAACAAATCACATCGGTCCGCCATGCCGATAGCTTTGTCGTCCAGACCGCAGCAACAAACTACCGTGCGAAGACGCTCGTCGTTGCTACCGGCGGCCTCTCCATTCCAAAGATGGGCGCAACCGACCTCGCCTATCGCATTGCCGCACAGTTTGGCCTTGCCATCGAGACACCCCGTCCCGCACTGGTTCCGCTCACCTGGCAGCCGCAGGACAGTGCCCACTACGCGGACCTGACCGGGCTCTCCACTGAGGTGATCGCGACGCAAGGCAAGACGGGCTTTCGCGAGAAGCTGCTCTTCACGCATCGCGGACTCAGCGGGCCCGCCATCCTGCAGATCTCCTCGTATTGGAAGCCGGGCGGCTCGATCACTATCGACCTGGCGCCGGAACAGGACTGCACCGCTCCGCTACGCGCTCAGCCTGGCGGCCGCGATGCCGCTGCCTTCCGAACCGCGCTGCGTGCTGTGCTCCCGCAGCGCCTTGCAGAACGCTGGGCCGCGCTCCACGCCCCTTCCGGATGGAGCAATGCCGCACTTCTCGAAGCCGAGGAACATCTGCATCGCTGGCAGGTCACACCTGAGGGCACAGAAGGCTATGCCAAGGCCGAGGTCACGGCGGGCGGCATCTCCACCGCCGAACTCTCCGCGCAAACCATGGAGAGCCGCCGCGTGCCCGGGCTCTACTTCATCGGAGAGGCCGTCGACGTGACAGGCCACCTCGGTGGTTACAATTTTCAGTGGGCGTGGGCCACCGGCGCCGCAGCCGGCCACGCCGTCTAATGACTGGACAGCTCAGCTCGACGGATTCAGCCAGCCGCCATCCGCCTCCGCCAGCTTCTCCGCCTCCACCGGCCCCCATGTGCCCGGCTTGTAGCTGCGCACCGGCGGCATATTCTTGAGCAGCGGGTCCAGGATGCGCCACGCCTCCTCCACATAATCCACGCGGGCAAATCGCGCCTGGTTGCCGGCAATCGCATCCGCCAATAGCTCCTCATACGGCAATATGTCTTCCGGATTGGTATGTTGCGTGGCGAGCATCTCCACCGGAACACCGCGCGGCACCTCGCCCGGCAGCCGCACATTTGCACCTATCCCAATCGACATATCCGGGCTCACGCGAAACCGCACATAGTTTGGCGGCATTGGATCTCGGGAGAATATCTGCGGCGGTTGCCGCAACCGCGCCACCACTTCGGTTGCCGTTACCGGCAGCGACTTGCCCGCCCGGATGAAGAACGGCACATCCTTCCAGCGCCAACTGTTGATACATACCTTCAGCGCAACGTAGGTCTCCACCTGCGAGTTCGGCTTCACCCCCGCCTCCTGCAGATATCCGTCGAACTGTCCGCGCACCACCGTGCTCGGCTCCATGCACTGCACACCCTTCAGCACCTTGGTGCGCTCATCGCGCAGTGGCTCGGCACCCGAACCGATGGGTGGCTCCATCGCAACATTGCTCAGCAATTGCATCAGGTGGTTTTGCAGCACATCACAGATCGCGCCCGTCTCGTCGTAGAACCCGCCGCGCCCCTGCACGCCAAAACTCTCCGCCATCGTGATCTGCACGCTCTCCACGTAGTGCCGGTTCCAGATCGGCTCAATGAACGAGTTACTGAAACGGAAGAAGATCAGGTTCTGCACCGCGTTCTTCCCCAGATAGTGATCGATGCGGAAGACGTCCTTTTCCTCGAACACGGTACGCACGATCCGGTTCAGCGCCATCGCCGATTCCAGGTCGTGCCCAAACGGTTTTTCGATCACCACCCGCGCGCCGTCTGCGCATCCCGACTGCTTCAACTGCTCCAGCACCTCTCCGAATAGACTCGGCGGAATCGCCAGGTAGTGAATCGGATGCTGCGCCGCGCCCAGCTCCTTGCGCACCTGCTGGAAGGTCGCGATATCGGAGTAGTCGCCGTCCACGTAGCGCAGCCGGGCCATCAGCTTCTCGAAACCGTCAGGGTCCAGCCCGCCATGCTGCTCCACGCTCTTGCGTGCACGGTCCTTCAAGTCGTCCAGCTTCCATCCCGACTTGGCCACACCAATCACCGGCCCCTTCAGCTTGTCGCGCTTCGCCAGCCGCTGCAGCGACGGAAATATCTGCTTGTAGGCCAGATCGCCTGTCGCGCCAAAGAACACCAGGGCATCAGAAACCGGTTGCGTCACGTGCCTTTCACCTCATCTTTCATCTTGCTCAACGGGCCGTCCACTCAGACCGCTCGCCGCATCCCACGCCGGCGGCCTCTGGCTTTCCTATCCATGATGCCATCGGGGCATTTCGGATTCATGATGCAATCCCGCACACTACCTCCACGGGAGCAATGTCGCGGCGGGTACAATCCATCCAACGCCTCCGTCTGGGCCTGCGATCGTTCCCCCTCCTGCCATGAAACTCCTTCACGTCATCGCCTCCGTCCGCGCCGCTGGTGGTGGCCCTGCGGAAGCGGTGCGCAGCCTCTCCGCTGTCCACCAGCGCGAAGGCCATTTCGTCGAAGTCGCATCGCTCGACGATCCCGCGGACCCCGAGGTCTCCGCTTTCCCCCTCCCCCTCTATGCCCTGGGACCCGCCCGCAACACGTACTACTTCGCTTCAGGCTTCGTGCCCTGGCTTCGTCAGAACCGCACCCGCTACGATGCGGTCATCATCAACGGCCTCTGGCAGTACCACAGCTTCGGCGCCTGGCGCGCACTGCGCGGCACCACTACGCCCTACTACGTGTTTCCTCATGGGATGCTCGACCCGTGGTTCAAACGCACTTTCCCGCTGAAGCACGCAAAAAAATGGCTCTACTGGCCCTGGGCAGACTACCGCGTCCTGCGTGACGCGCGCGCCGTCCTGTTCACCTGCGAGCAGGAAAAGCTGCTCGCGCCGCAATCCTTTGCGCTCTATCGCGCACATCCCGTGGTCACCGGCCTGGGCACAACATCGCCGCCGGCGGGCGTGAACTCGACTGCCTTTCTCGAGCGCTATCCTGAACTGCGCGGCAAGCGACTCTTGCTCTTCATGGGCCGCCTGCATCCGAAGAAGGGCTGCGATCTGCTGCTCGAAGCCTACGCCGCGACGCTGGCGAACGCTCCCGCATGGCGCCTGGTTTTCGCCGGACCCGATGCCTCCCGCTGGCAGCAGACGCTTGCAGCCCGCGCCGATACGTTACGCATCGCCGGACGCATCGTCTGGACCGGCATGCTCCGCGACACGCTGAAGTGGAGCGCGCTCGCCGCCGCAGAGGTCTTCGTCCTCCCGTCGCACCAGGAGAACTTCGGCATCGCCGTTGCGGAGTCGCTCGCTTGCGGCGTGCCTGTGCTCATCTCAAGCGAGGTCAACATCTGGCGCGAAATCGAAGCCGCCAATGCCGGCCTCGTCGCTCCCGACACCATCGAAGGCACCACCACCCTGCTCACCCGCTGGCAGCAGCTTCACCAAGCCGAGCGCGCCACCATGCGCCAGAACGCTCGCCAATGCTTCGCACAGCACTTCGACATCGAGCACAGCGCCGCACGCCTGCTGGAAGTAATTGAAGCCACCACCAGCGAGTCGATCGTGCACGGATGAGTCATCCTGAGGGAAGCGAAGGACCTGCAGTTTCCGGAGTCACCCACAAGCAACGGGCGTGAGCGACCTAAGGAAGCGAACCCTGCAGAACACGACGCAGGCGCGCCCCGCCCGGACGGCCAGTCCTATCTGGTGTCCGTCTCGTTCCACAAAAACGACAGAATGTCCGTCTCGTCCTGTATCTGCTGCGTCACGGAAACGCCTGAGCTATGGCCGCCCTTCAGGCTGTAGTGCAGCAGAATCGGCCGATCGCCGCCGGTCGCCGCCTGCACCTCCGCCGCCATCTTGCGCGCGTGCAGCGGATCGACGCGCGTGTCGTTGTCACCGGAAAAGAACATGATCGCCGGATATTTCGTTCCCTGCTTCACGTTCTGATAGGGCGAGTACGCGCGGATATATTTGTAATCCGCCGCGTTATCCGCCGAACCATACTCCGTCGTCCACAGCCGCCCGAATTCAAAATTCTGGTAGCGCAGCATATCCAGCAACGGATAGCCGCACACGATCGCACCATACAGCTCCGGATGCTGCGTCATCGCCGCGCCTATCAGCAGCCCGCCATTCGAGCGCCCCCAAATCGCCAGGTTCGCCGTATCGGTGTACTTCTCGTCGATCAGGTAGCGCGTCGCCGCGAAGAAATCGTCGAACACGTTCTGCTTCTTCCCGAACATACCGGCCTTGTGCCAGTCCTCGCCGTACTCGCCGCCGCCGCGCATATTCGGCACCGCGAACCATCCGCCCTGCTCCAGCCACCACGCGTACATCGGATTCCAGTACGGCGTGGTGCTGATGTTGAAGCCGCCGTAGCCGCTCAGTAGCAGCGGCGTCTTGCCATTGCGCGGCAATCCCTTTTTGCCCGCGATGAACATCGGAACCCGCGTGCCGTCCTTCGACGTGAAAAAGACCTGGCGTACTTCGTAATGTTCCGGATGGAACGGCACCTTGGGCCGCGCGAAGACGCTGGTTGCGCCGGTGCCCGCCTCGGAGCGCCCCACTTCATAACGAAAGATGGTCGGCGGCACATTGAACGAGGTGAAGCTGTAAAAGCCCTCCTTCACCAGGGGGCGTCCATAGGGCACGGTCGCGCTGCCAATCCCCGGTAGCTTCATCGTTCCCTCTGGCTTGCCGTCCAGTGAGTAGATCGATATCTCATCCTTCACATCCACCAGGCGATCCACAAAAATCCTGCCGCCCAGCACCGTCGACGACTGAATCACGTCCTTCGTCTCCGGCACCACCGTCTGCCACTGCTGCGGTGACGTATCCGGATCGGCTCGCAGGATGCGGCGTTTTGGCGCCCCCATATCCGTTTCCACTAGAAACGTATCCGTTCCGGTGTCGATCAAGTTGAAGCGATTGTCGATCCCATAAATCAGGGGAATGACCGGCGCGTCAGGCTGCCGCAGATCTTTCAATAGGATGTCCTCGCGCCTTGCCGGAACGCCGCGCCCAATGCTCAGGATCAGCCAGTGCCCGTTGTCCGAAGTGCTCACACTAATCAGGTCCAGCTCACCCAGCGGCTCGCCCTTGTACTCCTTGCCGAAGATCATCTTGTCCGCCGACTGCTCCGTCCCAAACGGGTGCCAGTACACCAGCGTGCCGGAATGGTGAAATACCGCGTAGTACAGCCCCTTCTTGTCCGGCGAGATCTGCACCCCCATGTAGCGCTGGCTCGTGAGCCGATCCGGCAGCTCCTTCCGCGTGGCCACGTCGATCAGGTGCACCTCCTGCTCATCCGCTCCGCCCTGCCGAATGCCATATGCCAGCATCGTTCCATCATTGGTCACGTCGAGCATGCCTATCGAAGTGTTCTGGTCCGCGCTCAGCTTGCCCGCATCCACCAGCCGCTCATCCGCGCCGCCAACACCGTGCCGCACAGCGCCTGCGGCTTCATGTCGTATAGCGCCTGCGGCTTCATGCCGTATATAGATCGAACCCTGGTTCTCGTCGGGAAGCCTCTTCTTGAAGAAGTACAGGTCGCCGCGTTTGGTCGGCATCGAGTAGGTCTCCACCCTCTCCAGCTTCGTCAGCTCCGCCCGGATCTCCGGCCGGATCGTCACCTGCTGCAGGTAGCTGTCCGTGTAGGCGTTCTGCTCGTCAATCCACGAGCGCGTCTGGGGATCGTGCTGCTGCTCGAGCCAGCGGTAGTCGTCCGTGACGGTGTCCCCGTGCAGCGTATCGGTCACCGGATGCTTCGCGGTCTCCGGCGAGTCAGGCAGCGTCACGCCGTTGCCGCCCCGCACCTGCCCGGCGCCCGGCGAGGGCGTGCGTTCCACGGTAAGAACATTGTTGGTCGTGCCGTTCGCCGGATTCGCCTCCTCGCCCCCATGCCGCTTCGCCACCTGCCCCAGATGAGACGACGATTGCTGCTGTTGCTGCTGCGACTGCGCCATCGCTGCGACCCCCGCAAGTGAACAACCTGCAACCGCTGCCCATACCACAATCCCTAGCCCCATCCCAGCCTCCTGGCGCCACACACGAACCGACACATGGTTATAAACCCAACCAGCCGCACAAATCGCCTGAAGAGTTTCCGCACGCAACTCTTCAGTCAGTCTGGGACTTTCGCGGCCGCTATCAGTAGACCGCAGCCGTTCCCTTGTCGCGTCGGCACGCCACGGGTTGCGCTCCATGCCGCACCACCCCGAGACTGACAACAGAGGAGACCCCCAACGTGTCCACACAAAAAGAGAAGGGATCGCACTTCCGCGCGCTGCATCAGCGCGACCGCGCCTTCATCATCCCCACCCCGTGGGACGCTGGCACCGCCCGCCTGCTGGCCCGCATGGGCTTTGAGGCGCTGGCCACCACCTCCGCCGGTTACGCCTTCTC
>JAUTWX010000006.1 GCA_030838385.1 Acidobacteriaceae bacterium | reverse complement strand
AAAGGAATATGGAACAGGGAACAGTAAAGTGGTTTAACGACGCCAAGGGTTTCGGATTCATCAGCCGCCAGAGCGGTGAAGATGTTTTCGTCCACCACACCGCCATTCAGGCACAGGGCTTCCGCACCCTCCAAGAGGGTCAGGCAGTTCAGTTTAACGTGGTGAAAGGCCCCAAGGGCTGGCAGGCAGAGAACGTTCAGCCTCTGTAAACCACCCAGCAACATCGCAAAAGGGACGGCCTCGGCCGTCCCTTTTGTCGTCTGTGCGCGCGTTTACTGAGTCGAGTGTCATCCTGAGCGAAGCGAAGGACCTGCAGTTCAATCGGAGCGCCGCCGAAACGGGTGCCCCATCCTGAGCAAAGCGAAGGGTGGGAAAGCGAGCCAGTCAAACGGCGGCGACCAAAGGGAGCTGCCTACCCGCGACACACACGTGAGTGCGCCCGCCCGTGCGACCAGCACCCCCGTACGGCCAGTACTAGTGCAGCACATACATCACCGGCTGCAGTGGCTTCTTCTCCAGTGGCTCCCCGCTCATCTCGCGAATGCTCAATTCGATATTCAGCGAGATCGCATCCAGCGCCAGGCCATTCTCATCGCGGCCGAAGGGCATCTCAAGCTCCGCTGCCAGCGAATCCAGTGCAATGAACGAGTACGCCATCACCATCGCGACCGCTGGCGTCATCCACTCGATCGCGTCCACCAGGCCAAACGGCAGCAGCGCGCAATAGAAATAGACGACGCGGTGGATCATCACCGAGTAGCCAAAGGGAACCGGCGTCGCCGCAATGCGCTCGCACCCGCCGAGAATGTTCGATAGCTCCACCAGATTGCGATCGATCGCCGTCATTGTGATCTCGCCGAACGCGCCCTCTTTATAACGCGCTGACACCCATTCGCCCATCCCACGCAGAATGATGAACGGCTTGTAGCGCGCACCGTCCACCTCGGCTGCCAGCGTCGGTGGCAGCAGCTCCGCGCTGCGCGCAAAGACATCGCCACGCAGCTGGTCGCGCATCGCGTAGGTGAAGGCCACCAGCAGGTCGATAAATTCACGCTTGTCTCTCGCTTCTTTGGGGGCGTCCCCGGTCATGGTCAGCACCTGCCGCGTCAGCGTCCGCATGGTGTTCACCAGCGCGCCCCACAGCTTGCGCCCCTCCCACCAGCGGTCGTAAGCCGAACTGTTGCGAAAGCCCAGAAACAGCGCCAGCGCCACCCCCACCAGCGTGAACGGCGTCGCATTCAGCGGCACCTTGTGCCTGAAGATCGTGCCCTCGGTCCATACCGCCAGCACGCTCAGCGCCGCCACAATCAACAGTTGCGGCAGCATCTGCTTCATCATGGAGCCACGCCACACAAACAGCAGGGTCCACCAGTTGGATTTGGAGCGGACAATCATCGTGTCATCTGACGCACTGAAGGGGCAGCGTTATCTTACCCCGCTGCCCCATCTGTTCAAGCGAATCCCGATGACTTTGATGGCACTCAGGCGACCATCGGTTCTTCGACGGAAGTTTCCACCTCCGACGGTTGCAGAAGCAGCGGACGGAAACTGCCGGTCGCCGGATCAAGCGAGCGGACCTCTCCGCTCGCTATGTCGTATACCCAGCCGTGAATGTGCAGACTTCCTCGTCCGAGCCCTCTTGCAACCGTCGGATGCGCGCGCAGGCTCTGAAGCTGAGCGATGACGTTGAGTTCCGTGAGGACGTGCAGGCGCTCCTCCACCGGCCATACACGCGGGTCCTGCATCACACCCCGAAATGCCCGAGACATCGGTCCGGCATGTCCCAGCCAGGCGCGGAGAAAACACATGTCCTGCAGCTGACCCTCGTCGAGTAACGCGCGCATCTCTCCGCAGTCGGAATGCCCGCAGACGATGATGTTCGGCACCCGCAGCATCCGCACCGCATACTCGACCGTGGCCCCAACTCCGCTCGATGTCTCCTCCGGAGGCGGCACCAGATTCCCCGCATTGCGACAGCAGAGCAACTGTCCCGGGGCACATTGCGTGATCATTTCTGGCATAACCCGCGAGTCGGAGCAGGTGATAAAGAGCGCCTCCGGCTCCTGGCCATGCGCCAGCTCGGCAAAATGCCGGGAGTGTTGTGCGAAGACCTTCGATCGGAACGTGGCATAACCTGCGAGCAACTGCTGCATACAAATCCTCCTGGACGCGCATGTCTGCGCTCCGACAAAACACCTGGAATAAAAAGGCGAATGGCAGTCCAGGAAGGCGGTGCATGCCGTTCCGAACGCGCGGACTTCGTCTGTCGAGCGCTGTGGCGAACCACAGGTCCAACGCCATAGACCTTGTCGGTAGTTTGGGTTTTCTACGCAGCAGGAGGCGCGCGGCTTGGCCCCGGAGCGCGAGGAGCGCCGCCAAGCGCCAGCACGTTTTCTCGCGCAAGCAGGCTCTCAGCAAGATCCGGTGTGATAATGCAGGCTGCTTTGAACAGCGATGTAGGGGCAGATGCACGCAGAAGCGCCCGGACGATGCGGTGATGCGATACCTGCCGCAGTTGGCCGGCCGCTGGGGCACTCGTGCCGAATGCGATTGGATCCGCATGCCGCGACATGACGCAGCGTTCCACTTCACGCGCGCGCGTCCCCATCGTCATGCACAGCGCATATAGCCCGCAGAGGACTGCAATAAGCGAAAGCCGGAGAGCGGCGGAGTTTCGGTGGACCATGGGAGTTCCTGCGGGTTCCTGCACCTGTAGAAGAGACGTGCGTCGCGTCGCGCACGTTAGCGGTGGAAAATTCAGAGAACACATAACAGAACACAAGGAGAGAAGCCGCGTCGCAACTCTCCTGAAACGAATTCGAGCAGAACCGCCGCTCGTTCGGCGTGGGCCCATCCGGCATGAGCGACCGGCGGGAGCGAACCTCACGACTCCCGCCGCGGCCGTTGCCCGGACGGCCAGTCCTCAGTTCTTCGAGCCCACCAGGGGCTTCACTTCCAGCTCCTTCTTCGACAGGTACCAGGTCTTCACGTCCAGCCCTGCGCCGCCGCCATTGGTGCGGTTGTGCGCGTCGGCCTGGGTAGCCGGTGCCGGCACAATCACCGGCTCACCGGGTTTCCAGTCCGCCGGGCAGCTCACGCCATTCGCATCCACCGTCTGCAGCCCCTGATAGATGCGCAGCAGCTCATCGATGCTGCGGCCCAACTGCATCGGGTAGTAGACCACCGTCCGCACCTTTTGCTTGGGGTCGATCACGAAGACTGCGCGTACCGTCGCCGTATCGGCGGCAGCCTCATGCACCATGCCGTAAAGCCGCGCCACCTTCTGGTCCAGATCGGCCACCACAGGGAACTTCACTTCGACCTGTGCATGCTCCTCGATGTCCCGCACCCAGGCGATGTGCGAGTAAATGCTGTCGATTGATACGCCGATCAACTGCACACCCAGCGCATCGAACTCCGGCCAGCGCCGCGCGAATTCTACGAACTCCGTGGTACACACCGGCGTGAAGTCCGAGGGATGGGAGAAGAGCAGCACCCACTTGCCCTTCGATGTGAAGTCGCTCAGCCGGATCTCGCCGTGCGTGCTCTTCGCGATAAAGTCCGGAGCCGTCTCACCCAGGCGGGGCAGCCGGGCCGTCTCGGTCGTCGTCTCTGCAACTGTGCTCATGGTCAGTCAACCTTTCGTCGTTTGCTGAATGTCGTTTGCCGGAATATTGCCGCCGGAAAAGCAAAAGACCCACCGGCAGCATCTGCGGGTGGGTCTGGGTCTTGCGTCGC
>JAUTWX010000551.1 GCA_030838385.1 Acidobacteriaceae bacterium | reverse complement strand
GCGAAAGATGGTATCGCCTTCAGGCATTGGGAGTAGCGACCGCCAGCAATGCGCGCCTGAAATTGAGGCCAAGCGGCGCCACGTGGAAACCGGCATCCTGGAGGAAGGAAGAGAGGAAATGCTGCGCGGCCGGTTGACCGTTGATCGCCGAGATCAGCATGCCGCCCCGCTGGTCTTCGCGGCGCTCCATATCCTGTTGCGCCAGAGCCGCCAGGAATCGACTGAGGTCGCGTGAGGTGATGGAGCGGTCCGGCTCTTCCCCGGGCAGAAAGATCTGCAAGCTGGGATTCCCGCGGCGCAGGTAGGCCACCAGCTCTCCGTTGCGCAGTATTACGCTGGCGCCCACGCTACGGGTGAGCATGCGGGGGCCATCTTCCTCTTCACCCGCCGGCCAGCGCAGCACGGAGCCATATAGATTCGCGGGATCGGTAGCCGCGAGTGTTACCATTTCGGGCTTTTCGAGCGGCGGCCCAGTGCGCAGCGAGCGCAGCAGATCGACCGCCGCGGGCAAAGCAAACTGGGTCGCGCCCAGGCCGGCGACGAAATAGCCGCGGCGTATACGGCCGCTTTCTTCGAGCGCCTTGAGCACGTCGTAAATGGCGCTGAATCCTCCAGGGAGGTTTTCCGTCGCAGCCGACTCCCGGGTGAGCACGCCATGGCGATGGAGCAACTGGTTGGCAAACGCGTGACTCCATTCTGTGGGTGAAGCCAAGGATGAGGGAACCAGGCTCCAGCGGCCTTGGGCGCTGGGTGGAGTGGTTCGGCGGGAGCGGAAGGAGGGCAAGTTGTGCTGCCGCTTTGGTTGGCGCGAGGAAGCGGGACGAGCGACGTACGCCCTTAAGGCGTGAAAGGTGTCATTGGTCACCAGGCCGCGCCACACCAGGCTCCATAGGGCGTCAAGGGTTTCTCCCGGGTATCCTCCACCGACCGCTTCGTGCACTTGAGTGAAGAAGGCGGCGCCGGTACGAGCCAGTTGCTCCATGAGGGCGAGCTCGCGCGGGCTCAACGGATTTTCCGGCGGCGGCTCCGCACGCCGGGGCAGCAAGAGCCTGAGTTTATCGGACAAGAAGAGGGCGATGCGGCCATCGTGCTCGCCCAGTGAATCGAGCCCAACCCAGGCTACTTCACCGGCGGCAATTAAGGTGTCCAGACTTCCCGGCGAATAATTAGCCAGACGCGCAGGGAGGATCGAAGTCTCCACCAGGGAGGCCGCGAGTGGCGCGCCCTGTAGATGTTCAATGGTGTCCAGCAATGCATCGAGACCACGCCTGCGCTGCAGTACACCCTGCCAGTGAGTCGACAGCCGCTCCAGCGCCTGCTGCTCGATGGGCTCCACTTCGCGGCGGAGACGGGCGAGCGATTTGCGGCGGATCTGGCGCAACACTTCGACATCGCACCACTCGCGATAGACGCCGCCGGGGCGGAATCCTCCTTCCACGATGCGGCCATCCAACAGCAACACATTCAATATGCTTTCGACCTGTCGGGTATCCAGGGGAAAGCGCAGGGTAACTTCGCGCAGGGTGAAGGGCCCGTGGGTTCGAGCGAAGCGGCGAAGCAGTTCCAGCACAGGCTTCTCGACCGGCTGCAGCAAGGATGCCGCGATTCCTGGAGGAAGAGGAATGCCGAAGGCGTCACGATAGCGTGCCGCATCTTCCACGGCGATCAACCGCTTTTCTCCGGCCATCTTGATCTCCAACAGGCGCCGGCCGCGGAGCAGCCTATCTACTTCGTTGATGAGCCCGGGATCAGCGAGGCGGCGCAGGAGTTCCTCGCGCGAAAGATCACCGATGCGCAGCAGCAGATCGTGAATGCCGTCCGCCGTTCGAATACGCTGGGTTTCGAGCAGGCCCTGGAGCTGTTCTTCCACCTCGTGGATGGCATCGGCATCGAGCAGCTCGCGCAGGTCGGCGTCTCCCAGCAGGTCGCGTAACTGCTCCTGATCGATGGAGAGGGCCTGGGCGCGGCGCTCGGCCAGCGGTGCATCCCCGTCGTAGATATAGTTGGCTACGTAACTGAAGAGCAGCGAGGAAGCAAAAGGCGAAGGGGTGCGGGTGTCGGCAACATGCACGCGCACATTACGCTGGCGGATGGCGCGGAGCGTCTCGAGCAAGGCCGGCATGTCGAAAACGTCGCGCATGCACTCACGATAGGCCTCGAGCAGAATGGGAAATGAAGGATAGCGGGAGGCGACCGAGAGCAGATCATAGGCTCGCTTACGTTGCTGCCACAAGGGCGCGCGTCCCTGCGCACGCCTGCGGGGCAACAGCAGAGCCCGGGCTGCACTTTCGCGGAATTTCGCCGCGAACAACGCAGTGCCGCTGAGCTGACGAAGTACCAGGTCCGTGGCTTCTTCGGCATCGATCAGAATCAGTTCGGAATCTGGCGGGGCATCGCTGTCGGGGAAGCGCAACACGAAACCATCGTCGCCCCACATGGCTTCTACATCGGCTCCGCCGCTGGCACGTATGCGGCCGGTGATCGCCATGGCCCATGGCGCGTGGATGCGGCTGCCAAACGGGGTCAGCACGCAGACTCGCCAATCACCCATTTCGTCGCGCGTGCGTTCGATGACGATGTTGCGGTCATCTGGCACCACCGTAGTAGCAATTTCCTGGTCGGCCAGAAAACGAATGAGATTTTCTGCCGCCATGGTGTCCAGGTCGTGCTCGCGAATCAAGCGGCTCAGCGCGGCATTGCGCGGCATGTCTCGCAATTCGCGCACCAGTTGGCCGATGCGGCGGCCGAACTCGAGGGGCCGGCCGGCGTTGTCTCCATGCCAGAACGGCATCTTACCCGGCTGACCCGGCGCGGGAGATACGAGCACCCGGTCGTGGGTGATTTCATCGATGCGCCAGGTCGATGCACCCAGGACGAACGTGTCACCGGTTCGGCTTTCGAACACCATCTCCTCGTCCAGTTCCCCCACGCGAACGGCCTTGCCTTCTGCTCCGGCGAGGAATACACCGTAGAGGCCGCGGTCGGGAATGGTGCCGCCGTTCAGGATGGCGAGCATCTTGGCTCCCTCACGGGGCGTTAGGGTGTCGCGCGTGCGGTCCCAGGTGATGCGCGGCCGCAGATCGGCAAACTCGTCAGAGGGGTAGCGGCCGGCCAGTAGATCGAGCACTCCGGTGAAGGCGGTTCG